>CAMDOP010000061.1 GCA_945903675.1 Crenothrix polyspora | reverse complement strand
TAATTGTCGCCATGATTAGTACACATAAAGCGAAAAAACAAGAGCACAAAAACAGGTTGCGGGCTAATGAGCGTCAAAAATAGGGCACAAAAACGGATTGTTCTGTAATGATCGACATGATTAGTACACATAAAGCGAAAAAACAACAGTACAAAAACGGATTGCATGCTAATGAGTGTCAAAAATAGTGCAAACAAAACGAATTATAGGGAAATGAGTGTTAAAAATAGTGCGACAAAAACGAATTGTATGGTAATGGCGCACCTAGAATAGGGCACAAAAACGAAATGTAGGCTAATGAGTGGCTTAGGATAGGGTTAAAAAACGAATTGTGCGGTAATGGCGCGTTTAAAATAGGGCGCAAAAATGGATTGTGGGCTAATGAGTATCAAGAATAGGGCACAAAAAAAACCGGTGGACTAATGAGCGGCTAAGCTAGTGTGCAAAAACGGATGAAAAGCTAGAAAATCGACAGTGTCCCAGAGGGTGTCCCATATTAAGGTTGTAAGCAACTGTAGCTTGGGCTAACAGTTTTAGCGTTAACCCAACAGAGATCTAGACTTAACCCTTCGCCTTTAACCTTTAGCTTTCATCTTTCGTCCTAAGCCCTTTGTCTGCATCATTGACTCTTGTCATCATAAATTCATTTAACACTATGTGGTTATTTTATTACCCTACGAAGCATAAGATTATTTAATGTCAGTTATAGGTTAGGTTATGAAATTAGCTCAGTCATTTTGTTTAAAACTGTTTTTCACCTTACTACTTAGTCATTATTGCCTTTCTGCTCATGCAGAAGTTGATGTCGACGCAGCAAAAGCCTTGGCTAAGCAAAGCAATTGTTTCCGCTGTCATGGCGTTGATAAAGATAAAGATGGCCCTGCCTTTACCAAGAGTGCCGCTAAATTTAAAGCCGACCCTAAAGCGGCAGAAAAATTATTACATCACTTAACCTCAGGCGAGACCGCTAAATTTCCTGATGGACATGAAGAAGCCCACACGATTTTGAAGGTGGATGATGCTAAAGAAATGAATAATTTAATCGCTTGGATACTCTCTCTATAGCCAGAGTTGATGGCGTATAAACTAGGTTAATCAATAAATAGTATGCGTTTAAGTTGGAAAGCCTAGTGCATCTGTTAGATTGGATCGGCTTAAATGGTTGTGTTTTAAATAGCTGATAAAAAGCCTGACTACCAACTTGAAGTGGGACATATTCGACTAGTGCTGGAGTGTAATAGCTTCAGCTATTACTTTTAAAACAGCTAAAGCAGTTTTACTCCAAGCGCACTGTATACACTCGGAATATGGGTTACCCCTTAAAACTGACCGATGCACTAGGCTTAACGCTTTGCCCTGAGCCCTGCCTTAATTTGGTAGACCATTTAAACTTTTTTATAAATCATCCTGCTTCGTAATTTATGCGCGAGGCTTTATTTTGTTGAATCGAGTATTTTATGACGATATTTATTAACATTATCATGCTTTGCGGTTTTCTTATGACCTCTGCCTATGCTGAAAGCGTGCAGCTTACAGTTGGAAAAGCCTCCGCAAAATCACCTGCACAAATGATAGACAAAGATTCTGAATGCACGCGCTGTCATGATGAAAATGAAGCTAAGCCTATTTTATCTATTTACCAGACTGCGCATGGTAATAAGGCCGATGCACGTACACCCGGTTGTCAGTCTTGTCATGGCGAGAGTGTAAAACATATTGCCAGTAAGAGTGAGGCGCCTGATGTTATTTTTGGTGCTAAAAAAGGTGTTTATACACCTAATAAATCATTGGATCAGAATGTGGCATGTTTGACTTGTCATGAAAAAGATCCTAAACGCACGCATTGGCAAGGTGGCGCGCATCAGACGGCTGATCTGTCCTGTGCCTCATGTCATGTTGTGCACTCGGCGCATGACAAAGTACGCGAAAAACCGACTCAAGCCTTAGTATGCTTTACTTGTCATCAAGATCAAAAAGCGCAAGCGAGTAAGTTTTCTCACCACCCGATTCCTGAAGGAAAAATCGCCTGTTCTGATTGCCATAATTCACATGGCTCAGCAGGACCGAAGTTGCTAGTTAAAAATACCGTTACTGAAACCTGCTATACCTGCCATGCGGAAAAACGCGGGCCCTTCTTGTGGGAGCATCAACCGGTAAGCGAAGATTGCACTAACTGTCATACACCACACGGTTCTAATATTACGCCGTTACTAAAATCCCGACCACCGTTCATGTGTGATGAGTGTCATGATGGGCCTCACCAAAGTAAAAGTCCTGTAGCTGGCAATGCCGCAGGTATGCCAGGTGGCTTAACGACAACATTGCCAAGTGAGAGCTTTACAGGTAGAGCGTGTATGAATTGCCATAGCATGGTGCATGGCTCTAATAATCCTGCTGGTGCACTTTTGCACCGTTAAGTTAACAACGGAGATAATCATGAAAATTCGTAATGAAAAAGTGAATATCAGTATTTTAAGTTTAGCGGTGCGGTGTGCCTTGATGACGTTTGTCGTCCTGCCAATGACCGCGGTTGCTGATGATGCGGATGCTTTAAAGCGTCCGACTAACTCGGTAGAGTTCGGTTCTTTATATTCTAGTCAAAACTCGGCACGATTCGGTCAATATAATGGTTTGAATGATGGCGGTTTTTATGGGCTAGGTAGCTTTGATATACGCGGCGGCGATGGTTATGATGATAGTAAAAATAGCGCTCTGCGTTGGAAACTGAACGGCAGTAATCTCGGCACCACGTCACGTAATGTCGACGGTTTGGTCGGTGATCAAGGTAAGTGGAAAGTCAATCTAGGTTACGACGAGCTGCAGCACAACATCACGAATACCTATCAAACTCCACTACAAGGCAGCATAGGCGGAAATAATTTCACTTTGCCAGAAAACTTCGGTTCGGTTAATGGAGCTGGAACTTCTAATCCTAATACCAGAACGTTAAGCTCTATTCAGCGAGGCGACTTTCATACCGAAAGAGAGTCTGTCAGTCGGAAAAATGGCTCTATAAGCACCTCTTATACCTTCAGTGAACAGTTAAGTGCGCAGATTGATTACAGTCACCTAGATCAATCCGGCGCAAAGCTCATCGGTACTGGCTCGCAGGGTGGCATAAATCTTCTGGGTGGATCTACCGGACGTGCCGAAGGCGTTAATATTCTCATGAATCCTACCAGTTACCAGACGGATAATGTCAATGCTGCTCTGAACTGGAAGGGGGATAAGGGACATCTTACTAGCGGTTATTATGGTTCAATATTTCATGATGATTTTAATAGTCTGAATTGGCAAAGCTCACAGGCTAGTGCTGCTAGCGGTTGTGCGGGCAGTAATTGTTATGTTAATAACACCATGAGCACTGCGCCCAGCAATAGCCTGCATCAAGCGAACCTGACGGGTGGTTATAATTTTACCTCTGCCACCAAGTTAGCGGGCGGATTTTCTTACGGTTATAACGCGCAAAATTCCAGTTATGCGCCCACTCTCATACCCCAAGCCATTGGGACTCCGTACAATATGATGCAAGCCGGCGGATTGCCGGCATCGTCTCTGAATGGGGGGGTGGAAACCAAGCACGGAGATTTAAAGCTGACCAATCAGAGCATCAAGGATCTGACTTTGAGCGCTGGGTTTAAATATAACGAGCGCGTTAATCTCACTAGCTCGAATACCTATAAATACATGAATATCGCTAATGTCCCTTATTCCGGAGTCAATACGCCTTATAGTAACAGCAAGACGCAATACGAGACGTCTGCGGCTTATCGGCTGACTAAGGCGCAAAATGTGAATCTGGCCTACGAGCACGAGAGTGTCAATCGCTGGTGTGATTCTGTAGTCGGTGGCGCTCAATGTGTTTCTAGTCCTGCCAGCGAAGAGGATAAGATAGGTCTGACTTATCGCTTGAAAGCCTTGGACGATGTTAATTTTAATGCTGGCTATACGTATGCCAATCGTCGCGCAGATGTCTCAAACTTCCAAGCTAATGCAGGAAATTACGGTATCACTAGCCTAGTTACGGCCACTGGGTCTGCAAATTCTGGCTTTAACGCAGGTAATTTTTTGGGTTACGTAGCTTTTCCTTATGCGAATCGTAGTCAGAATTTGGGTAAAGCCGGTGTCAATTGGCAGGTCACTCAAAAACTGGATGTGGGCTTGAATGGCCGTTATAGCTATGACAATTACGATGCGACACTGGGTGTGCAGAATGGGCACTCTGCGGGTGTTAATATTGATATGACTTATAGCTATGCTGAAAATAGCACAGTTTCGGCCTATTGGAACTGGCAGAACGGTCAGCGCAATATGCGTAGTGGCAACGGTGGCGCCAATGGGAATACCAGTGCTAGTGTAGTGGGTGCAGCATCTCAAGCAGTAGCACCTACCAATCTCTGGAATAATCAGCTTGAAGGCAACAGTAATACGGTGGGTCTATTGACTCGGCGTGGTGGTTTGCTGAGCGGCAAACTAGATCTTATTGGTGACGCATCTTATGCGCGGGATACAACAGGCTATTCAACACAAGTTCCTTATCTTGCTACCTGTGGCAGTGCCACTACATTGACATGCGGCTCTTTGTCACCTATTGCAAATGAAATCATCAGTCTTAAATTGACCGGCCAATATAAAGTTCATAAAAATGGCAAAGTCTCTTTGGCTTATATGTATCAAAAGTTAAACAGTAATGACTATTTTTATTATGGTGAGCAGTTTGGTGTTACAGCAAACCGTGTGATGCCAACTGGTTTACAGATGCAAAGTTATGCCGTTAATGTTGTCGCCCTGTCTTATAACTATAGCTTTTAGGAATACAAAATGATTGAACCGAATGATACTTTAACGCTAGGCAAGCTGTCTTTAACTTATCGGGTATTGTTTACGGGTTATTTATTGGTGGTTGGCTTGGGCTTATGTATGGCAGGCGCGCAAATTATGCTTACGCATGGTATGGCCGACGGTAAGCCGGGTTTGTCTATGAATGACATCGTCTACAGTTATTATGGTAATCGTTCAGGTTCTAAGCTTGAAGCTGCGCTTACTGGAAAAATGAAAGATAAAGCGCCTGCCGAAGTTAATTTTACCTTGATTAAATGGGCGCGCGATGGCGCGCCTTATGCAGAGTGGGACACAGTAAAACCATTGATTGAAAAGAACTGTGGCTCGTGTCATGACGCTGAGTCTGGTTTACCTGAAGTCATAAAGCAAGATGTGGCAACAACGTTGGCAGAAGTTGATCATGGCGCCAGTATTGCTACCTTGACGCGAGTGTCACATATTCATTTATTTGGTATTAGCTTTATCTTCTTGTTTGTCGGTTGGATATTCGGTATGGCGGAGTTTAATCAGCGCTGGAAATTGATCTTAATATCAACACCTTTTGCTTTTCTGGTACTCGATGTCGCGTCTTGGTGGTTGACCAAGTTTTGGCCAAGCTGCGCATGGATTACCATGGTCGGTGGTATTGGCTACAGTGTGGCGGCTATGGTGATGTTTGCAACCTCTTTTGCACAAATGTGGTTGCCGCGCTGGACTAAGAAATAATAGGGCGCTGTGCGGGGTATTAAGCACAAGTTCTCATTCTTATTGTTTTCACGCAGAGCCTTACTGGCCAAAGTTATGTAGTTAGCTGCTAGGAGTAAAACAGCTTTAGCTGTTTTAAAAGGCTGAGCTGAAGCTCAGCGCTCTAGGGTTTTGCTGTATTTCCCTTAGCGGTGGGCAGTGATGCAGAACGTGGAAACGAAAAATTCATACACTTATACGGAATCTATACCTATGGCTTTACCATCATTAGCTAAACGCGAACAAGTTCGAGAATCTGCTTTTAGCTTGGTTTGGTCTGAGCAATTAAATGATGCTTTTAAGAACATCGCTCCTTATTACGATCGTGGTAATCAAGTGGCTAGTTTAGGTTGCTGGAATTGGTTCTTACGTTGTTTTATGTCGATGATCGAGTTGCAGCCTAAGCAGCGAGTGCTTGATGTCTGTGCGGGGACGAATGCTATCGGTATTGCCTTACTTAAGCGTGAACCTACGTTGGAGATACATGCAATAGACCGTAGTACGGATATGCAGGAAGTGGGTCGTCAACGTGCTGAGCAGTTAGGCTTTCATATCAATAGTGTGATCGCTGATGTTCATACCTTACCTTTTCCAGACAATCATTTTGATGTCGTTACTTTGCAATTCGCTTCACGACACTTAAAAATCGCACACATGTTTGGAGAAATTAATCGCGTGCTTAAGCCGGGCGGGCATTTTTATCATTGTGATATGTTAAGGCCTAGTAATCGTGTAGTCGAAAAAGTTTACTATGCTTATTTGCGCTTGTGTTTGAGTGGTACGGGTTTGTTGTTTCGTAGTAGTCCGGCTGCGTATAATTTGATCCAGTATTTTATTAGCGCCTTGGAGATTTTTTATTCGACCGAAGAGCTTTCTATCTTACTTGAAGAGCAAGGCTATTGTGAGGTTTCAGCAAAAGCCATATTTTCTGGGATGCTAGGTTGTCATAGTGCTCTTAAGCCATTGGCTGAAGCTTGATGCTTATTGCTTAGCTTATTCAGTCAATCTACACTGCTGACGTTAGGTAGTCATTCAGCGGTTTAAAAAACAAATAATGAGGTCGCTCTCGCGACGGTTTTTTTAATCGGGTATTCGCACCCGAAGGCGAGATACTTTCTTTTGCTCCGCCAAAAGAAAGTATCCAAAGAAAAGGCGGCTCGGTTGCCGCTGCTTCCTGCCCTCCTACCGACGCGCGGCATCCATGCCGCGCCCCTTCGGGCTAATCCAGACAAAACCTGCGGTGCTCGGCGCGGCAAACGAGTGAAAACGCCGTTACTGCGTAAAGTCTGATGGTGTCTAAAGCTGATTAAAGTGCAGACATCATAAGTCGTGCGGTTGCTATGGCCGTTCTTACTGTATCAGGTGCTGTGCCACCAATATGCTTACGTGCTGCTACCGAACCTTCTAGTGTTAGATAATCAAAAACATCGTCAGTGATGAGTGCCGAGAATGCTTGTAATTCGGTTAGCGAAAGCTCTGATAAATCACGTTGGCTATCAATGCCTAAGCGTACCGCTAAGCCCACAACTTCATGGGCGTCACGAAAAGCCATGCCTTTACGTACCAGATAATCAGCAAGATCGGTTGCCGTAGCGAAGCCGCGCTTAGCTGAGTTATACATATTGACCTTCTTAGCACTGATATGGGGAATCATGTCAGCATAGGCTCTTAGGCAGTTAATCAAGGTGTCGGCAGTATCAAATAAGGGCTCTTTATCTTCTTGATTATCTTTGTTATAGGCTAAGGGCTGACTTTTCATTAGCATCAATAATGACATCAAATGCCCTGTAACTCGGCCTGACTTGCCTCGTACCAGTTCAGGTACGTCTGGATTTTTCTTTTGAGGCATAATCGATGAGCCGGTACAGAACGCATCTGGCATGTCGATAAAGTCAAATTGTGCGCTAGACCACAAAATGAGTTCTTCTGAGAAACGTGATAAGTGCATCATGATTAAGCTGCCTACCGCTGCAAACTCTATGGCAAAGTCACGATCGCTGACTGAATCTAGTGAATTGGCGGAGGGTCGACTAAAGCCCAGTAATTCTGCGGTTATATGGCGGTCGATAGGGTAGCTGGTGCCTGCCAGTGCTGCAGCACCTAAAGGCATGATATTGACGCGTTTGCAGCAGTCTTGCAGTCTATCTTGATCACGAACTAACATTTCAAACCAAGCCATTAAATGATGGCCGAAGGTGATGGGTTGGGCAACTTGCAAATGGGTAAAGCCCGGCATGATGGTGTCAGTATGCTGTTCTGCCAAATTTAGAATGGCGTTTTGTAAGCGCGTTAGTTGGTGACTAATATGATTAATTTCACTACGTAGATAAAGACGTATGTCGGTTGCTACTTGGTCGTTACGAGAGCGTCCAGTATGTAATCTTTTTCCTGCGACACCAATTAAGCTGGTCAGTCTTGCTTCGATGTTCATGTGTACATCTTCTTGCTTAATTGACCAGACAAATTCACCGTTATTAATTTCTTCACTAATCTGATTTAATCCGGCAACGATGGCCTCACAATCTTGTGTTGAAATGATATCGCAGCGCATCAACATGGTGGCATGCGCGATGGAGCCTTGAATGTCTTGAGCAGCCATGCGTTGGTCAAAATCGACAGAAGCGGTAAAAACCTCAACAAAAGCATCGGTTGCCTCTGCAAAGCGGGCGCTAGAGAGTTTTTCGGAATTTACTGTGCTCATGATATTGATTATGCAGATTAACTTAAAAGAAGCGAAATTATACAGATAAACGCTTATTTATAAATTTAAAAACACTTTTCTGTCGATAAGATGCTTTGATGGCTCTTATCTGTTTCTAAAATTGTTAATGACCCGCTCGGCATAATTTTGTATAGTGAGCTAGTTTTTATTTTATAACGGGATGATTCTTTAGGATTCATCCCGTTTTGTATATTTGAGGTGAAGTGTTTGGCTAAGTCTGCATTATTGGTGTTAGAAGATGGAACGGTATTTAACGGTGTTTCTATAGGTGCGGATGGATGTTCTGTAGGGGAGGTCGTTTTTAATACTGCGATGACTGGATATCAAGAAATCCTTAGCGATCCTTCATACTGTAAGCAAATTGTGACCTTAACTTATCCACATGTTGGTAATGTCGGTACGAATAGCGAAGATGATGAGTCCGCAGGTGTGTTTGTCAGTGGTTTGGTTATCAGGGATTTACCGTTATTGGCAAGTAACTGGCGTAGTGAAAAAACCCTACAACAATACTTGCTAGATAATAAAGTTGTTGCTATTGCTGATATTGATACACGTAAACTTACTCGTTTGTTACGTGACAAAGGCGCGCAGCGCGGCTGTATTATGGCGGGTGAGACTGTTTGTGCTGAAACGGCAAAAGCGGCTATTGAAGGCTTCGCCGGTTTGAAAGGTATGGATTTGGCTAAAGAAGTCACTGTTGCTAAGGCCTATGAATGGACTGAAAATATCTGGGATCTACAAAACGGTTATACGCAAGGTGAGAATCTGACCAAACATGTGGTTGCTTACGACTTTGGGATTAAAAGAAATATTCTTAGATTGCTGGTTAGTCGAGGTTGTCGCGTTACCGTTGTTCCTGCCACTACACCCGCTGTAACTGTATTAGCGATGAAGCCTGATGGCGTGTTTTTATCGAATGGTCCTGGCGATCCTGAGCCTTGTACTTATGCCATCGAAGCGATTAAGACGATATTGGCAAACAAAACGCCGGTATTTGGTATTTGTTTGGGACATCAGTTATTGGCACTGGCCAGTGGTGCAAAAACTGAAAAAATGAAATTCGGTCATCATGGTGCCAATCATCCTGTTCAAGAAATTTCTAGTGGACGGGTGATGATTAGTAGTCAAAATCATGGTTTTGCGGTTAATGAAGCCAGCTTACCGAACAATGTCATTGCTACTTACCGGTCATTATTTGATGGTAGTTTACAAGGTATTAAGCGTAGTGATTGTCCAGCCTTTAGCTTTCAAGGTCATCCTGAGGGCAACCCTGGTCCACATGATGTCGAAGCCTTGTTTGATGAATTTATAGATATGATGGCAGCAAGTTAGATCTGTTTTGTCGATCTGCTTAGCTTAGCGTTGTTTGAGATTATAAGCTTCGCTAAAAAATATTAGGTTAAGTCACTTAACCTAACTCATAAAAGATACTAACACAGAGCAACACACAAAAGATTATGCCAAAAAGAACCGATATAAAATCCATACTATTATTAGGCGCAGGCCCCATTGTTATCGGCCAAGCTTGTGAGTTTGATTATTCAGGCACTCAAGCTTGTAAAGCGCTGCGTGAAGAGGGTTACCGAGTTATTTTGGTAAATTCTAACCCTGCCACCATCATGACCGATCCCGATATGGCTGATGCCATTTATATCGAACCTATCGATTGGCAAACCGTTGAAAAAATTATTGCTAAAGAGCGTCCCGATGCGGTTTTGCCTACGATGGGCGGACAAACTGCCTTGAACTGTGCGTTGGATCTTGATGCGCATGGTGTGCTGGCAAAATATAACGTTGAGATGATCGGCGCGACTAAAGAAGCTATTAATATGGCCGAAGACCGTCAGTTGTTTAATGACGCTATGAAGCGTATTGGTTATGAAGTCGCGAAATCAAAAACTGCACATAGCATGGAAGAAGCTTTAGCTGCACAAAAGGAAGTGGGCTATCCAACGGTTATACGACCCTCTTTTACGATGGGCGGTAGTGGTGGTGGCATTGCTTATAACAAAGAAGAATTTTTAGAGATTTGTGAGCGTGGATTGTATCTATCACCTACCAATGAATTATTAATTGAAGAGTCAGTATTGGGTTGGAAAGAGTATGAAATGGAAGTGGTGCGTGATTCTAAGGATAACTGCATTATTGTCTGTTCAATTGAGAATTTTGATCCGATGGGCGTTCATACCGGTGATTCAATTACTGTAGCGCCAGCGCAAACCTTGACGGATAAGGAATATCAAATTTTGCGTAATGTGTCTCTTGCAGTGTTGCGTGAAATTGGTGTCGATACTGGCGGCTCAAATGTTCAGGTGGCCATTAATCCAGTAGATGGCCGTATGATCGTCATTGAAATGAATCCGCGCGTATCGCGCTCATCGGCTTTAGCCTCTAAAGCCACCGGTTTTCCGATAGCTAAAGTTGCGGCTAAATTAGCTGTAGGTTATACCTTAGATGAGCTAAAAAATGAGATTACGGGTGGAGCGACGCCTGCCTCATTTGAACCGACTATTGATTATGTGGTCACTAAAATCCCACGCTTTACCTTTGAAAAATTTCCGCAAGCCGATGATCGTTTAACAACGCAAATGAAATCAGTGGGCGAAGTCATGGCGATAGGTCGTACTTTTCAAGAATCATTGCAGAAAGCTTTGCGTGGATTGGAGATAGGTATTAGCGGTCTTGATGAAATTGTTGATCTAACTGCAGATGATGCTCACGATAAGATGCAAAGGGAAATGCGTCATCCAGGGCCTGATCGTTTGTTATATGTGGCTGATGCTTTCCGAAGTGGTATGACCTTAAGTGAAGTTCATGATGCTTCTAAAATTGACCCATGGTTTTTAGCGCAAGTTGAAGATCTAATTATTACTGAACAATCATTGGCGACTAAAACTTTATCAACCTTGAAGGATGGCGAGCTTTATAAGCTTAAACGCAAAGGCTTTTCAGATTTACGTATAGCAAAGTTGCTGGATGCTTCTGAAACTGAAGTGCGTAATGTAAGGCATAAACAAAATATCCGTCCGGTATACAAGCGTATCGATTCTTGTGCAGCTGAATTCTCCTCAGATACAGCTTATTTATATTCTACTTATGAAGAAGAGTGTGAAGCACGAGTTTCTGATAAAGAAAAAATAATAATCTTAGGTGGCGGTCCTAATCGAATTGGTCAAGGTATCGAGTTTGATTATTGCTGTGTTCATGCCGCTTTGGCGTTACGTGAAGATGGTTATGAGACTATCATGATTAATTGTAATCCTGAGACTGTTTCCACGGATTTTGATACGTCTGATCGTTTATATTTTGAGTCATTAACGCTGGAAGATGTGTTAGAAATTGTTCATATTGAAAAGCCTAAAGGGGTTATTGTTCAATATGGTGGGCAAACACCGTTGAAACTTGCTCGTGCTTTGGAAGCTGCAGGTGTGCCTATTATTGGTACATCGCCAGATTCGATTGATTTGGCTGAAGATCGTGAACGATTTCAAAAATTATTAGAAAGATTGGGCTTAAAGCAGCCGCCTAATGCTACGGCGCGATCAGTTGACCAAGCCGTTACTGCGGCAAAAGAGTTGGGTTATCCCTTAGTGGTCAGGCCTTCTTATGTGCTTGGTGGTCGTGGTATGGAGATCGTGTTCAATGAAGAAGGCTTGCAGCGTTATATGAAAGAAGCTGTTAGTGTTTCTAATGATGCGCCAGTATTGCTTGATCGTTTTCTTGATGATGCCGTAGAAATGGATGTGGACGCTATCTATGATGGTGAGCGCGTTTTGATTGGTGGCCTGATGGAGCATATTGAACAAGCGGGTGTCCATTCTGGAGATTCTGCATGTTCACTTCCGCCTTATGAGTTGGCTGCGCATCTTCAAGATAAATTGCGTGACCAAGTGGCCAAAATGGCTGAAGCTTTGGGTGTAAGAGGTTTGATGAATACTCAGTTTGCCATTCAAGGAGAGGATATCTACGTATTAGAAGTCAATCCTCGAGCATCTCGTACTGCACCTTTTGTTTCAAAGGCAACGGGTTATCCCTTGGCTAAAATTGCTGCGCGCGTGATGGTTGGGCAGTCGTTGACTCAGCAAGGCATTACCGAAGAACGTATTCCTGATTATTATTCAGTCAAGGAAGCGGTATTCCCCTTTGTTAAATTCCCGGGTGTTGATCCTTTATTAGGGCCTGAAATGAAGTCCACGGGTGAAGTGATGGGTATAGGTAAAACTTTTGGAGAAGCTTTTGCTAAGTCGCAACGCGCGGCAGGTGTGAGATTAAACGATAGTGGTAAAGTTTTAATGAGTATTCGCGATGCTGATAAAGCAAAAGCACCTGATATTGCTAGAATGTTAGTAAATAATAAATATGAAGTCGTTGCTACTAGCGGTACTGCTAAATTTTTGCGCGAGGCAGGAATTCCTTGTGAAGTGGTTAATAAAGTTAATGAAGGTCGCCCTAACACGGTCGATATGATTAAAAATGATCAGATTCAGTTGATTATTAATACTACGGAAGGAAAAAAAGCGATTTCAGATTCTTTTACTATGCGTAGGGAGGCTCTGCAGCATCGAGTTACTTATTACACGACGATGGCAGGGGCAAAAGCAGCTTGTTACGCATTGGGAGAATTGGATGCTGGAGATGTTTCGTGTTTGCAGGACTTGCATAAGACTTTGATTTAAAGGTGTAAGCTTGTATTGATTGCAGCTTAAGCTTTAATAAATAATTAATGGAATTTTAAAATGAATAAAGTACCTCTCACTGTAAAAGGTGCAGAAAAATTACGCGCAGAATTGGATGAATTAAAGTCAGTTGTGCGCCCGCGCATTATTGCTTCTATCGCCACTGCGCGCGCTCACGGCGATTTAAAAGAAAATGCCGAATACCATGCGGCAAAAGAACAACAAAGCTTTGCCGAGGGCCGTATAGGAGAAATTGAAGGCAAGTTATCCAATGCACAAATTATTGATATCACTAAAGTTGATGCTAATGGAAGAGTGGTATTTGGGGCAACGGTAGAAATAGAAGACGTAGAGTCAGAAAAAAGAGTCACGTATCAAATCGTGGGTGAAGATGAGGCGAGTATAAAAGAAGGTCGCATCTCAATTGGATCTCCTATCGCACGTGCATTAATCGGAAAAGAAATCGAAGATGTTGTTACGGTGAAGGCGCCTGCGGGCAATGTTGATTATGAAATTATTTCAATTAAATATATTTAATTAATTAA
>CAMDOP010000060.1 GCA_945903675.1 Crenothrix polyspora | reverse complement strand
GGTATGGGTGAATAGGGCGGGGGCCAATCTACATCACAGGCTCTAATTAAATTAATAACTAGTCCTAAGGGTGGGACGGCCTCCCAATAAACGGTTAAAGCTTACTTGATCTTTTAGTAATATATTAATTTTGATCATACAAGGTCGGGCAACAGTTTTATCGTTGCCCGACATTTAGGCATTCAATAGTGGAACATTGATTATTAAATCGAGATTAATCCTACATTAACACTCTAATTGTCGGGCACGAAAAGCATGTGCCCGACCTACATGAAGACTGTTAGAACTCAAAATGCACGCGGCCATTAAAAATATCGACTGGGCCACGATCAGCATTAAATGCCGGATTGGCTAAATGTTGATAATCTAGGGTTATCCACGTCGAGGGTAGTGCATGCCATTGGTAATAAATATCAACGAGCTGCTCAGGCTTGTAATTTATGGCGCCGTCACCAATAAAGCCATCTATGCCGCCCATACTTAGATACTTTACATGCTCTTGTGAAATCCAACTGACTGCATAACCTAAACCGATAGAATCTTTTTGTCGTCCCCAGCGCGTGCCTTTCATAATAGCGCCAACAGATAGAGATCGATCAGCCGAGGTATAAGAATAAACTTCGGTTTTACCGTCAGAATACATGCCTCTAAAAAAAGTACCTATATCTTCGGTAATACTCTGTTCTATATTGATACCAATGCCCATTTTGATATTGGCTTTTCTTGCCCAACAAAGATCCGGTGCATTGGCATTGGGATTATCATAATTATAGCTCGTACAAGTCGTTGCATTTTTGCCGGATGGATCAGTCTGAAAAGCAGCGATAGCGTCACTGAAGCTTGCTGATCTTTGTTGGTTTCTATAGCCTAAAAGCCTAACTGCACCGGCTAAGCCATAAAGCTCATGTTTATGTTCAAGTTCGATTTGATCGCCATAATTATTCCATAAATTAAGATTCCTAGACATTTCATTAGGATCATAGGGGCCGGCAATTCGTGCAAAGCGCAAAGCCCAGTTATCAAAATATAACTCACCGGCAAAACCTGAGGTATAGCCACGGGCATCGGCACCAAAATCATAGGCAGCATGAGTCATAAAGGCCATGTTAGAGAATTGCCTACGTAAATCACCTGCATAGCTATTCTTGTCAAAGATATCAAGGATACTAAACGCACCCGCAGTAAAAACAAAACGTCGACTAGTCGCTGTTCCCGCTAATTGCATAGGGCCTGAGTTAACGGCACTTTCAGTACCTCCCAAGGAAAATATTTGTCGATAAATGGCTCTTGAGGTATACCAGTTAGCGCTTTGTGTACCATTTTTTTGCAATTCGAAGTTTGGAATGCCGCCGCCTATGCCCTTGAGTTCTGAAAAAGCTAGTAAAGAAACCATCTCTGGGGCAAAATAAAATTCACCACCTTTCCAAGCTTTAACACCGGTATAAAAAGTGACCGAAGCCGTAAAGCCTAGCTCTGCATTCGGTGATAATGAGTTGGGTGTACCCTTTAAATTAGTATAAGCCGCTGGGAATGAGGGATGATAATTGCTGATATAAGTCCCTTGTGTATAAAGATTCCAGCGTTCATCTTCAATATTATGCCAATCACGCTTCGCCAAGGCGCCCATCAACGAGAAATCGTCATCATTGTTTAAATTGGGAAAATTTTCAGCCTGTGCCGTTAGCGATAAGCTGGTGAAAGCCAGTAGCAGGATCATAAAATAATTGTGCCAGTTAAATAGGCTAAACTGATTTTTTGTTGCAAACACATCGTAGCAATAGGGAGGGCGTGGAGCAGGGTACTTCATAGGCGTGTATGGTAGGGGATTAATAAATTGTATGCTTTATAACACAGCACTATGACAAGCGGGCGACAAATTTCGTTTGCTACAGACAAGTAAATGCCGAAATTTGAAAACTTAAGGCGATGAGAAAACGTTAATCATCATGGAAAAAATTTATTGAGCTTAAAAAAACGTTAATCAGCATGGAAAAAATTTATTGAGCTTAAAAAAAAGATAATCGGCGCGGAAAAAATTTATTGAGCTTGAAAAAAAGATAATCGGCGTAGAAAAAAATTGTTGAGCTTGAAAAAAAGATAATCAGCGTAGAAAAAAATTGTTGAGATGAAATCAACTTAAAGCGAGATAGTAAATAAGAGCTTACACTGAAATATGACCAAGTTTAGCTGTCACAGCTTTCTTAGGCTGTCACACAACCTTAAAGCAACGTTCATGTAACTGTCACAGTACAGTTTTATTCTTTACAAGAAAATAGCTGTAAAAGGGTTGTCGAGAAAACGCTAGTTATATCAAGCGCTAATCGCCGTCATTGCAGCGCCCTGACTAGTCTTGGAGTAAGCTATGAAACTGTTCGCATCCATTCATAAATATGATGTTTTTATCTTTACTTGGGTATTTAATAGGCGTGTACACAGCGCTTTAATCGAGTTTTGTCGCTACCTATCAAAAACGGGTGACGGTCTCTTCTATGTCTTAATCGCTGCCGTTTTGTATGCCTATGAAGGCCCTAGTAGTGGTTGCTTACAAGCTATTTTATTGGCTTTTCTAATAGAACGCCCCGTGTACTTGATACTTAAAAAAGGTTTAAAGCGCAATCGTCCTCAGGCTGCCTTAGAAAACTTCCATAGTGTTATTATTCCCTCTGATCAATTCAGCTTTCCATCTGGGCACACCTCGGCTGCCTTTATGATGGCGACCTTACTCAGTTATTATTTCCCTCCTTTAATGATGCTGCTTTATGCTTGGGCATTTTTAGTGGGTTGCTCGCGAGTGGTCTTGGGCGTGCATTTCCCTACAGATATTTTGGCAGGTTCTTTGTTAGGCATCAGCATTGCAATTTTTAGTTTAGGGCAAATATGAAGATTTTTTATGGCGTACAAGGAACCGGTAACGGTCACATTACTCGCGCCAGAGTCATGGCCAAAGAACTCTTTGCCGCAGGTATTGATGTTGACTTTCAATTTACAGGTAGGCCTGCCGACCAATATTTTGAGATGGAAATCTTTAACGATTATCAAGTACGTACCGGCTTAACGTTTAATACGCATAAAGGTCAGGTTAATTACTTAAAAACGGCATTACAAGCGCAGCCACGTACCTTATTAAATGATATTAATTCGTTAGATTTAAGTGGTTATGATTTAGTCATCAGTGATTTTGAGCCTGTTACTTCGTGGGCCGGCAGAAAACAAAAAAGAACGGTGCTCGGTATCGGTCATCAATATGCCTTTAATCATGATATTCCAAGGGCAGGTTCTGATCCTATTGCTAATCAAGTCATGAAATACTTTGCGCCTGCTCATACTGGCGTAGGTTTGCATTGGCATCATTTTGGCCAGCCTATCTTGCCTCCTGTTATTGATACTCCTGAAACACCTAAAAGCATCATTAAAAATAAAATCATTGTTTATCTTCCTTTTGAAGATCAGAACGAAGTTGTCGCGTTATTAGCCCCTTTTACTGATTTTAGTTTTCATGTTTATGCACCTGTGGTGGTCGAATCTACTTTTGCACACATTGTGATCAATCCATTATCTCGTGATGCTTTTCAAAAAGATTTATATGATAGCGCTGGTATTATCAGCAATGCGGGTTTTGAGTTAGCTAGCGAAGCTTTGCAATTAGGTAAAAAGATTCTCGCTAAACCCCTGCATGCACAAATGGAACAAATCTCAAATGCTGCGGCTTTAAAGCAATTGGGCTATGGTCACACCATGAATGATCTGGATGCTTCTGTGATTAAACATTGGCTGCAGGATGATAAGGCTATACACATCAGTTATCCAAATATTGCCAAAGTCTTGGTGCAATGGATACAAGACGGAATGCCTAAAATGGATGCTGATTTTATTGAGTCTATTTGGAATACCGTCAACGTTGAGCATATTAAGCTTTAATCTGCTCAAATTTAAACATCCCTTTTAAAAGTAAATTATAGGTAAAAATTCTGTCTGATTCTTAAATTAATAACTAGGAGACTTGTCAATGCCAAGAAAAAATGCCATTAAAAGTTACGAAAAAGAAGTGTTTAATCGTAGAAGTCGCCGCAATATTGCAAATAACAGCGCGTCTGAAGAGTTTGAGTTGCTTGACCTTGTTGATTTTAGAACAGAAAGAAGAGTCTATGAGCCTATAGCGCCGTTGACCAAAGCACAAGGCGTTTATATGAACGCTATTATGGAAAACATCATTACCTTTGGTATAGGGCCAGCGGGTACTGGAAAAAGTTATGTAGTAGCAGGACTTGCCGCAGATCTCTTAAGAGAAAAAAAGATTGAGCGTATTTTTCTAACTCGGCCGGGTGTTGAAGCGGGTGAAAAATTTGGCTTTATTCCCGGTGAGCTCGAAGACAAATACGCACCTTACATTGAACCGTTTAGACAAATTTTTAATGACCGTCTAGGGCGCTCACAAGTTGATTACCTCATAAAGCACAAACGAATCTGTGCAACACCTCTAGCTTTTATGCGCGGCCAAACCTTTAAGAATTGTTGGGCTATATTAGATGAGGCACAAAACACCACGCCAACTCAGATGAAACTTTTTTTAACGCGCATAGGTGAAAACTGTAAAGTGATTATCGATGGCGATATAGAGCAGAAAGATATTGCCATGCAATCTGGGCTTGCTGATGCAGTCCATCGTCTCAAACATACCAAAAAAGTCAGTGTTGTAGAGTTTGGCATTGATGATGTTGTGCGTTCAGGCATCGTCAAAGAAGTGCTTAGAGCTTATGCCAATTAATGACTGATGTTACGCAGTAACGTTGTTTTACTCTCGTTTGCCGCGCCGAGCACCGCAGGTTTTGTTGGGATTAGCCCGAAGCCCCGACAAAACCGAGGAGCGCAGGAAGAAGCGGCAATCGAGCCGCCTTCGGGCGCGAGAGCCCGATTAACAGATCGTCGCGATAGCGACCTCATTATGTGTTTTTTATAAATCGTTGCGACCAAGTAGCATCAGTTAATGACTATTCTTAGTTAGTACTCGATTTACTAGATAACCACTATTACCTTTAGTTAATTATTATGTCATTTACCCTGCAAGCTCGTGCCAGATTCATTGGTGCTTTTATTTTATTATGCTTAGGTGTCTGGGTTTTACACAGTTACCTAAGCTATTTAGCTTGGTCGCTGGTATTAGGTATTTGTACTTGGCCGCTTTATCAACGATTATTAAAGGGTAATACTGGACAAGGAAAATTAAATTGGGCTGCTTGGCTATTAACTTTATTAATAGCCTTTATTATTTTGGCACCATTGAGCTACGGTTTACTGCGCCTAGCTCAAGAGGCTCAATCACTTTCTCAATTACTTAGTGATGTGAAAAGCATCAATATTCCGCCGCCAGTTTGGTTGACTTCACTGCCTGTTGTCGGGATATGGCTACAACAAAGTTGGGTAACCTTACTCAGCAGCTCTACAGCCCATCATGACTTCATGCAGTGGTTAAGTACCAGTAATGCGGGTGCTTATAGTCAACATATTGCTGGACATTTACTACATTATTTTTTTGGTTTTTTTATCTTACTCGTAGCCTTGTCTAGTGTTTATCAATATGGCGCATATCTAGCCCAAAAGACGATAAGCAGCCATCATCATATATTCGGTACGCAAAGCTTACGCTACATCGATCATGCCACAGCGACTTTGCGTTCTACGGTCAATGGCTTATTACTAATAGGCTTGGCTAAGGGGCTTTTATTGGGAGGGGCTTATGCGTTGGTCGGTTTAAGTCATCCTGCCATGTTAGGTGCTATAACTGGCATTTTTGCCATGATTCCTTATGCGGCAAAATTAATCTTTACGAGTTGTGCGGTGGTGTTAATTGTTAATGGAGAAACTATGTTAGGTAGTGGTTTATTCGTCTACGGCATGATACTAACGCTGATCGCTGACAATTACGTGCGTCCAGTTCTTATTGGTAAGGCGGTGCAATTACCTTTTATATGGACCTTGTTAGGTATATTTGGGGGTATGGAATGTTTTGGTTTGTTAGGTTTGTTTTTGGGGCCAGCGTTGATGGCGGTGCTTATTTCTATATGGAGAGATTGGGCAGAGCTTATTAATAAATCTGAATCTGTCATAGCATCGTCTTAAACCAGTTAGTGGGGTGGATAAACGCTAGTGCATCCACCAATTGTAAATGAGGTCGGTATCGCGACGATTTTTGAATCGGGTATTCGCACCCGAGGGCGAGATACTTTTCTCGTTCCCATGCTCTGGGTCACTGCCATTAAGTTAAGGAATCTGTATATTTGGAGTAAAACTGCTTTAGCTGTTTTAAAACACAATAGCTGAAGCTCTACACTCCAAGCTTTTACTTTTTCGCTTAACTTAATGGCAGTGATGCTCTGCGTGGGAATGCCGCCAAAAGAAAGTATCCAAAGAAAAGGCGGCTCGGTTGCCGCTGCTTCCTGCCCTCCTACCGACGCGCGGCATCCCTGCCGCGCCCCTTCGGGCTGATCCCAACAAAACCTGCGGTGCTAGTCGCGGCAAACGAGAGTAAATCGACGTTACTGCGTAATGTCAGTTTTGTATTTTTGTAGGTTAGGTTAGCGTAACCCAATAATTCGTAGCACATCTTAAGAGCAGACAAAGGGTGAAGGGCGAATAACAAAAGGCGAATAGCTATTGCTGGCCTTCTTGGCTTAATCTTTCACTTTGAGCCTTTCGTATGCTATTAAAATGCCCCGCCTTAAGTTACTAACTTAAACAGCCAATCTTTCAATTGCTTAGCGACCCAATCACCGGCATCTAGCGTTAAATCATGTCCTGCAGTAGGATGGCTGCGTAGTTCTAATTTCCATTGTTGCTGAATTGCCATTGAACAACGCGGCGAAACCAGTCGATCTTGTAGGCTATTAAGCAATAAAACAGGGCAGGGCGGTTTTTGTTTGCTGGGTTTATAGTTGGCTGCAGCATAAATTTGCTGAAGGCTGTTTTTAAAACTAATAGGTTGTTCGGCCTGAATTTTTTCCCAATCAAGTAAAACAGAACTATTGCTGTCGCTATTATTACTGGTTAACTGTAATATTTTTTTCTCTCGCTGTTTTACGTTAGCCGTGACGGCTAGGCTCATAAAGCGTTGATAGCTTTGCCAGCGCAGTCGCTGGTAAAAAGGACTTAGGTTGGCAAAGCTCGTGTTCATGAGTGTCGCGCTACAAATATCTTCTGGATAACATTGCATCCATTCCCAAGCTACCATGGCACCTAACGATAAAGCGACCAAGTTAACGGGTTGTTGTAAGCAGCCTTTAGCTAGGGCCTCAGCGCGAACTTGATGAGTAATTGCAGTGATGTTGTTAGGGCTGGTTTCTTGATAGTAGCAACCCGTACCAGGTAAATCCAATAGCGTTATTTGCGCATTAGGAAAGGTAGCTTGCAGTTGTGGAATAAAGGCGCCCCAATGCTTGGACTCTCTTGCAAGCCCTCTGAGTAATATCCAATGCTGACCAGATTTGTTATTCATACCAAAATTTTAAGGCTTCTTGATAATAAGCATGCTTTTGCTCAGCTGTCAGTGGCGACCATTTTTTAGGGTATAAAAGACTGCGATGTAAGAAATCAAATAAAGCAAAGTGACGCCTAAATATACGCTGTTGACGATGAGGTAATAGTGGGTGAAACAAGCCGTGCCGTGAAAACAAATGTAGAGGGCTTTTTCGCAGCCACAGCCATGAGCCCATTTCTAGGGTTAGCGGTAAAAAAACATGCTCATCGTTGTTTTGTAATTTAAATTCATCAAATAAATAATCCCACAAATCACCATTGATCATATATTCTTGAGAAGTAGGTTCTATTTTATAAATATGATGTTGATAGCAAAGATCAAGTTGTTCTTTTAAAGCATAGATTTCCGCAAGAAAGGCAAAGGGAGTTTTTGTAGAGGCATAAGGAAACCATAGGCGATCATTGAGTCCAAAACCTGAATGTAAGTCAAAAGCAATAGACAAGGGCGCTTTAAATAGATGCTCTTCAACTACGCGACATACCGCTAGCGCTTCTTTTTCCATATTAAGGGGGTCGCCTCGATACCAAGGCAAATGCGATGAAATAAATTGCCCGCTAAAGATGCGAGTAACGCCTTCGCCTTCTATGGGTGCATTACGCATGAGATCAACACCGTTACCATTGCAACGAGTTCCCATGTAGACACCTACAGGATTAACGATAGGCACAAAAATCAATCGTGAGCTTTCAAGTCTAGATAGAAACTCCTCATCCCAGTCCAGTATGCGACTGATGGTTTCTAAATAGGACAAAATAACTTGAGAGCCTATTTTTTCTAAGCCATGAACGCCGCCAAAAAAGGCTAAGACTGGCACATCAGGTCGGTCGGAGCCTAAGGTTATGCAATGTATAGGGAAATCATGGCCTTTAAAGGCGATGCGTTCAATGATAGTGGTTTGAGCGCGATCACCTAATTGCTCAATGATGCATTCTAATTGTTGTAGCTCGGGAAACTTAATAGTGGCCATAAAAACAAGTTATTTAAACGGTAGTCAAGTATTGGTAAGCGCTAAGGCCGTATTTATTCGGAAATGGATAACCATATCGAAAATTACGATGACAATAGCCTAACAAATAAACGTATAAGTAATAGGAGCTTAGCGTTTAATCAGCCATTGTTACGTCTAATCTTTTAATAAAAGTTTAAGCGTAGCTAAGTTATCTTCATGTTTGAAAAGCATGAATTTAGCAGAAAAATCGTCACGTGCCTTAGTTCTAAAAGCATCTAGGTTTTGAATGAGTACACCCATAGCGAGCAGGGTATTGGCGGGTACTTGGTTTGCTAGCATTTCTTCGCTGAACTGTTTTAATGTCTGTTCTTGAATGGCATAGTCTTGAAAATCACCGAGGACTTCTTGTAAGCCTTTTAGGTTTTTAATGAAGACTTTTATTTGTTGTTCAGGATAAAGGTTTTGGAAAAACTCCATTAAATAACGTAACTTTTTGCATGACTTTCTTAGGTCATGTAAAGCTTCAGCAGGTGAATGTTCATTAATGGCGTCACCTTCATGTAGCACTCGCTTGAAATTCTTCCAAATTCGTCGATCGGCCAGTTGTTTAATGGACAATTTAGCATTGGACTCTGTCGGTGTAATTGAAGCTTGAGCTTTAAGATACTGTTCCCATTCAGAGATAGTCGTAAGGTAACGATTTGAACGTAATTTTGTGGCTAGTTCTTTTTGGGCCTGCTTTTGTTTAGTCAGCAGAAAATCATAAAGTGGATGTAGGTCATCGCGCATTGATTCTGGGAGACTGTTTTTATAGGCAGTAAAATTTAACAAATAAACATCTAAATCCCGTGTTGTACCAGTGATTTGGCCTAGCCAAGAAAAGAAGTCGATGTAATATTGGCTAGAGTTTTCAGGCAATAGGTTTTTTAATTGATTAAGTCCGGCGCGAGTTCTACGTACGGCTACTCTAAAATCATGTAAAAATTCACTATCGGTATCAGCAATAGTGCCATGTTCATTATCTTTAATGGCTTTAAGTAAATGACTATAGATATATTTAGTCGCTATATCAGCGCGCATATCAGGGTCTAAGTAGACATTTAACTTCGAGCTATAATCATTAGGTTTACGGCCTTGCATGTGCAAAGCCGTCAGTAGTAAAGGTTTGTGTGTGGCAATTAAGCCAAAATCTGTAGTGAGCAGGTTTACAATGTGCTCTGTAGCTTTATCGTAACCTTTAATCGGCAGTAAAATGATTCGGTTATCAAATAGTTCGTGTTCTTCTAAGACTATTCGCAAGATGACTTTTTCATCATTATTGAGAATATTAAGGTTATAGGTTTCATAATCCAGATTACATGCCGCGATTAATGCACGACAGTCGAGTAATGGTTCAATAAGTTGGCGTACTTCCTCGGAAGGTATTTGATGGCAAAAGCTAGGAACTTCATTTAGGTCAACACTTGCCAATATAGCGTCATCGCTGAGAGTCCTTAATATAAGGCTAGCGTTTGTTTTTGAGCGATTAAATTCACAACTGATACCTTTATTGTAAAGTCGCCAATCAAAGCTATCATAATACGTTTTTAACGAGTATTGCTTAGAAACCAATTGCACGCTAGCCTTATCACTTAGTTTAGCAATAAATTTCTTAGCACTTAAGCTGGTTATAAAGTTAAAAGATAGGGGCATATTAAACACGCATGATGGTAGTGATATGAATCGGATTAACGAGTTAACTTTCAATATTAACAATGTCGTATTAATTTTTAATGACAGTGTAATAATGAAAGGCTATCGTACTCTTATTTAATTTTGCTAGTTTTCTAAATATATCGGTGTTTATTTATGAGTAAAGAATTATGTTTGCTAAGGCATGGAAAATCAGATCGGGATCTAGCCGTCGATGACTTTGACAGGCCTTTAAAAAAGCGAGGTAAAATTGCAGTACAGCGCATGGGGGAGTGGATGTTGCAGCAGCATTTAATCCCAGATTATCTAGTAAGCTCGCCCGCAAAAAGAGCAATTACTACCGCAAGCATTACCCATAAAGCCTTGTCTGTAGAGGGTTTAGATATAAAACAAGATAGACGTATGTATCAAGAAGGTCTTGAGTCTATAAAGTCAGTATTGGCTGATTGTCCAATTAGTGCTGCTAGAGTATTGCTGGTGGGCCATAATCCTGATCTGGAAGACTTGTTGATCTATTTGGTGGGTGCTTCGCGTTTGCCTGAAACCAATAAACTGTTACCAACTTCGTCGCTAGTGCGTTTAAAGATGCCTGAGGATTGGTCTAATTTAGAAGCCGGTTGTGCACAATTGTTATCTATCACCTATGCAAAATCTTTATTAGATGAAGAAGTTTGAAGCTGAGGTTGTTATCATAGCTTAGTAAGTCATTGAAATAACATTAATGATGTCATGGCTTTGTCATATAACATCAATATTCTTGTAATATTATAATTGTATAATTGCACCACAACCAACCAAATGAGATTTGATAATGAAAATATCTTTTAAAACTAAGTCCTTGATCGCAGCAATGGGTTTTGCTACGACTGCATTATTCAGTGTTACGGTAAATGCAGTACAAGTTGTTGATGCAGGTGTACCGGCTTATCAAAAAGCCAATGGTATCTCTGGTAACTTGACTAGTGTAGGATCTGATACGTTAGCAAATTTAATGACCTTATGGGCGGAAGAGTTTAATCGCGAATATCCAAACGTGAACATTCAAATTCAAGCAGCCGGTTCTTCTACTGCGCCACCAGCCTTAACAGAAGGTACTTCAAACATCGGCCCTATGAGCCGTGAAATGAAAGATGACGAATTAGCCGCTTTCGAAGATAAATATGGTTACAAGCCTACTGCTATTCCAGTAGCGATTGACGCTTTAGCCGTTATGGTTAACAAAGATAACCCCATTAAAGGGTTAAGTGTTCCTCAAGTTGACGCGATTTTCTCAACTACACGTAAATGTGGTCATACTGCAGATATTACAAATTGGGGTGAAGCCGGTGTAGCTGCATGGGGTTCTAAAAGTATCCAATTATACGGACGTAACTCTGTATCAGGCACTTACGGTTATTTTAAAGAACATGCTTTATGCAAAGGTGACTTTAAAAGTAACGTGAACGAACAACCAGGTTCTGCTTCTGTTGTTCAGTCAGTAACGTCTTCAGCTAATGGTATTGGTTATTCAGGTATGGGTTACTCTACTTCTGGCGTGAAAATGATCGGTTTAGCTAAAAAAGAAGGCCAGCCTTTTGTTGAAGCAACTCCAGAAAATGCAATTAACGGCAGTTACCCATTAACACGTTATTTATACATTTATGTTAACAAAAAGCCTAACACACCTTTAGCGCCTTTAGAAAACGAATTCATGAAAATGGTTTTATCTAAAATTGGTCAGCAAGTAGTTATAAAAGATGGATATATTCCATTACCAGCTAAAATTGTTGATAAAGTGTTGACTACTCTTAAGTAAAGCACTCGATTTAACGTTAGTGAAAGATGAAGTTAGTCTGAATTAGTAAGTTATCACCTCGACGATAGCCATCGTTAATACAGGCAGTAAAGCAATTACGGTTGGAATTCAAATCTGAATTCCAGCCGTTTTTTTTGTATAATCTGGTTATTATTGTTACATTTAATTTTTATAAGCTGCTCATGTCTGAAATAAACAGTCAAACAAAATATTCCTCAGCTATAACAAAAGCATCGGGTGGCGTTCATGAACGTTGGCGACTGATAAAAGATAGCATAGCTCGCTATGGCGTAGTTATCGGTGGCTTGGGTGTTATCGTTGCTATAGCCCTGATTTTTTTCTATTTGTTATATGTGGTTTTCCCCTTATTTGTTTCTGCAACTGCTCAGTCGGTTAATCAATATGAAGTGCCAGAAGCAGGTTTAGGTAAAACCGTGTTGTTGGGCGTTGAAGAGCAAAACGAAGTCGCCGTTAGGTTTACCGATACGGGGCAAGTTATTTTCTTCGAAGTAGCCACTGGAACAAATATTTCCACTCAAGCATTAAAGATACCCGAAGGCGCACATATAGTAAGCTTTTCACAGGGTAGTCCTAATAGCGAAGGTGCTGTTATATATGGCTTATCTGATGGTAAAGCCATCATTGTTAAGCATCAATATAAAGTTACTTACTCTGATAAGACTAGAAAAATTACCCCAGTATTAAGCTATCCTATGGGTGAAGAACCCTTGTTAGTCGATGTCTCGGGTGCAGCACTAGAAGAAATTGCCGTAAGAATCGGTGATAATGCCAGCACTATTGTGGTGCGTAGCGCAGATAAAATTCGTTTGGCACATTTTGAAAAAGAAAAGACCTTGTTTGATGATGAGGCAACCATTACGCGTACCGATTCGGTATTAGATTATTCTGCAACTAAAGTAACCGATATCCTGATTGATAAAGAAGAACGTAATCTTTATTTATTGGGTAGTTCTGGGCAACTCGCTTTATTTGATATTATCGATAAAGCGGCACCTACTCTAGTTAATGAGCAAACTATTCTTGAATCTAGCCTGAAAATTACCAGTGCTGTGTTTTTGAATGGTGATATATCCTTGATGATAGGTGATTCCAGCGGGCTAGTCTCGCAATGGAGCAAGGTAAGAGATAAGCAAAATCGCTTTAGCATGCAAAAAACAAGAGCGTTTAAGGTCTCTGATAAAGCCGTTATTGCAATTAATCCCGAGCAACGTCGTAAAGGTTTTGTAACCTTAGATACCGATGGCATGATGGGGATTTATCATTCAACGTCTGAACGGGAAATGATTAAAGAGCGTATAGGCAATGCACTCCCTATCAGTGCAGCTATTTCTCCTAGAGCGAATACACTGTTAGTAGAGTCTGACGATAACCGTATCAGTTATTGGAAAGTCGAAAACGAACATCCTGAGGTGTCATTACAATCACTGTGGCAAGAAGTTTGGTACGAAAGCTATCCTAAACCGGATTATATTTGGCAGTCATCATCAGCTAATAGTGATTTCGAACCTAAATATAGTTTTACGCCTTTGGTCTTCGGTACCATGAAGGCTGCTTTTTATGCCATGTTGATGGCTATGCCTATAGCGTTGATGGGGGCTATTTATACCGCCTACTTTATGACGC
>CAMDOP010000059.1 GCA_945903675.1 Crenothrix polyspora | reverse complement strand
CATCTGTTCCGGTTACTGTTCTCCAAATTGACTCAAACAGAGTTAGCCAAGTTAAAAGTGTTGAGATTGATGGTTATAGATCAATCCAAGTGACTGCTGGTGATAAGAAAGCTTCTAGAGTAAATAAAGCAATGGCTGGGCATTATGCTGCAGCTAATCTTACTGCTGGACGAGGTTTGTGGGAGTTCAGGCTAGAAGAAGGTGAGGGTGAGGATTTATCTACAGGTGCTTTATTAACCATTGATATTTTTTCAGCTGGCCAAATTGTTGATGTGCAAGGTACAAGTATTGGTAAAGGTTTTGCTGGTGGTATTAAGCGACATCACTTTAGTATGCAAGATGCTACGCATGGTAACTCTCGTTCACACAGGGTTCTTGGTTCTATCGGAATGTGTCAAACTCCTGGTCGTGTATTTAAGGGTAAAAAAATGGAAGGTCATCTTGGTGCTGTTAAACGTACCATACAGAACCTTACTATTCATGCTGTTGATGCTGAAAGAAATTTAATTTTGGTTAAAGGATCTGTTCCTGGCGCTAAAGGCGGGGATGTAATTATTACACCTGCAATGAAAATGCGAAATAAAGGTTAAGCCATGGGTTTGCAAATACCTGCTTTAAATGAAAAAGACACTTCAGGTAAGGTTGAAGTAAATGAGGCTGTTTTTGGACAGCCCTTTAATGAAACATTAGTTCATCAATTAGTTACTCGTTATCTAGCTGGAGCTCGCGCAGGAACAAAAGCGCAAAAAACCAGATCTGATGTTAGTGGCGGTGGATCTAAGCCTTGGAGACAAAAAGGTACTGGTCGTGCTAGATCAGGTACTACAAGAAGTCCGATATGGCGAACAGGTGGCGTTGCTTTTGCTGCGCGTCCTAGGTCATATGAGCAAAAGTTAAATAAGAAAATGTTTAGAGTTGGAATTCGTTCAATTCTATCTGAGCTTTTAAGGCAAGATCGTTTAGTTGTTAGTAATGATATTATACCTACTACACCTAAAACTAAAGATTTGAGTGTTTTTATAAAAAACATTGATGCTAAGCGTATTCTTATTGTTGTTGATGTGGTAGATGCTAATCTTGCGTTAGCTTCTAGAAACATACCTTATGTAGAAATTGTAGAGGCAGTAAATTTAAATCCTGTGCTTTTAGTTTCTGCTGATAAAGTTATCGCTACACCAGCTGCTTTAAAAATATTAGAGGAGCGTTTAGTATGAATATGCTGCAATATCAATTAGCTGGAGTGCTTGAATCTCCAATTATTTCTGAAAAAAGTAACATTGCTGCTGAGAAATATAAACAGTTTGTTTTTAAGGTCCAAAAACAAGCAACTAAAAAGCAAGTTAAAGGTGCTGTAGAAATAATGTTCGGCGTAGAAGTTGATTCTGTGCATGTTTTAAACGTAAAAGGCAAGAAGAAAAAATTTGGCAAAACATTAGGCCAAAGATCTGACTGGAAAAAAGCATATGTAAAGCTAAAGCCAGGACATGATATAGATTTTTCTGCTGCTTAATTAAAGTAAATGATCAATAGGAAACGGTAGAAACAATGGCGATTGTAAAATCAAAACCTACATCACCGGGTTCGCGGTTTGTAGTACGAGTCAAAAATGATGAGTTGCACAAAGGCAAACCATTTGCTCCTTTATTATGTAAAAAGAGCAAAACAGGTGGACGAAATAATAATGGACGAATTACAACTCGTCACATCGGCGGTGGCCATAAACAGCACTACCGTATTATTGATTTTAAAAGAAATAAATTCGATATTCCTGCGGTCGTTGAGCGCATTGAATATGATCCAAACAGAACAGCTAATATTGCTTTAATTTTATTTAAAGATGGTGAGCGAAGATATATTATCGCTCCTAAAGGTATTGTTGTAGGTCAAGAGATCTTATCTGCAGAAACAGTGCCAGTAAAAGTTGGCAATTGTATGCCCCTAAGAAACATTCCAATGGGCACAACTGTTCATTGTGTTGAATTAAAGCCTGGTAAAGGCGCTCAAGTAGCTAGAAGTGCAGGTACATCTGTACAATTAGTTGCAAGAGATGGTGCTCATGCAACAATTAGAATGCGTTCTGGTGAGATGCGTAAAGTATTTGCTGAATGTAGAGCTGTGATTGGTGAGGTTTCAAATTCTGAACATAGTTTGGCCTCTCTTGGTAAAGCAGGTGCTTCAAGATGGCGAGGTATTCGCCCAACTGTTAGAGGTGTCGTAATGAATCCAGTAGATCATCCACATGGTGGTGGTGAAGGTCGTACTTCTGGTGGTAGACATCCGGTTTCACCATGGGGTATGCCTACTAAGGGATACAAGACAAGAAAAAACAAGCGTACTGATAATATGATTATTAGACGTCGTAAGCAGAAATAGAGAGGAATCAGCGTGCCGCGTTCAATTAAAAAAGGTCCTTTTATTGATCATCATCTTCTGAAGAAAATTGAAGATGCCGTAAGTAGCAATAATCGGAAACCGATTAAAACATGGTCGAGAAGATCAATGATTATCCCAGACATGTTGGGTTTAACAATTGCAATTCATAATGGTCGATTACATATTCCAGTTTTAATATCTGAAAATATGGTGGGTCATAAATTGGGTGAGTTTTCTCCGACAAGAACATATAAAGGCCATGTGGCTGATAAGAAATCTAGGTAGAGAATGTGATGGAAATTTCAGCTATTTTAAAAAACGCCCCATTATCTGCTCAAAAAGCTAGATTAGTCGGTGATCAAATTCGTGGACTGCCTGTTGATAAGGCTCTAAATTTACTAAAGTTTAGTTCAAAAAAAGCAGCAACTATAATAAAAAAAATTCTTGAATCTGCAATCGCAAATGCTGAGCATAATGAAAGTGCAGATATCGATGACTTAAGGGTGTCTACCGTTTTTGTAAATGAAGGCGCAACCATGAAAAGATTTAAGGCAAGAGCTAAAGGAAATGCTAATCATATCCTTAAAAGAACCTGCCATATTACAATTAAAGTTGCAGAATCCGAGTAGGGGTAGATTATGGGTCAGAAAGTTCATCCAATTGGTATACGTCTTGGAATTGTAAAGGATTGGAATTCAAGATGGTATGCAAATAGTCAGGATTACCCTGTTTTCCTGCATCAAGATTTAACAGTACGTACTTTTATAAAGAAAAAATTAGCACATGCTTCTGTAAGTCGTATACAAATTAATCGTCCTGCAAATAATGCTCATATTACTATTCATACTGCTCGTCCAGGTATTGTAATTGGCAAAAAAGGTGAGGATATTGATTTATTAAGGCAAGAAATTTCTAATATGATTGGTGTTCCAGTCCAGCTTAACGTTGAAGAGATTAGAAAGCCTGAATTAGATGCACAGCTAGTTGCTGAAGGCGTAGCTCAGCAATTAGAAAAAAGAATTATGTATCGTAGGGCAATGAAGCGTGCGGTTACTAATACTATGCGTTTAGGTGCTGAAGGTATAAAAATAAACCTTGGTGGCCGTTTGAATGGTGCAGAAATTGCTAGAAGCGAATGGTATAGAGAAGGACGAGTTCCTTTACATACATTAAGAGCTGATATTGATTATGCAACAGCAGAGGCGCATACCACCTATGGAATTATCGGCATTAAAGTGTGGATTTTCAAAGGTGAAGTTTTCGATATGGATGCACATCTTGCTTCTATAAATTCTGATTCCAAGAAGTAGTTAAAGGAATAATGACATGCTTCAGCCTAAAAGAACAAAATTCCGTAAGCAACATAAAGGCAGAAATAACGGAACTGCTGTACGTGGATCATCTGTAAGTTTTGGTGAATTTGGTCTTAAGGCCATAACTCGCGGTCGATTGACTGCCAGACAAATAGAATCTGCAAGACGAACTATTACTAGACACGTAAAGCGTGGTGGTAAAATTTGGATCCGAATCTTCCCTGACAAGCCTATTACTAAAAAACCATTAGAAGTTCGTATGGGAAAAGGAAAAGGTAGTGTAGAATACTGGGTTGCTCAGGTAAGGCCTGGGACAATGTTGTATGAAATACAAGGTGTTTCTGAAGAACTTGCTCGAGAAGCCTTTACTTTGGCTGCTGCTAAGCTTCCTTTGAAAACTATGTTTACTGCGCGGACAATAATGTAATGAAAGCAATAGAACTACGCCAAAAAACAAAAGAAGAATTAGGTTCTCTGTTGCTTGATTTATCTAGAGAGAGATTTAACCTAAAAATGCAAAAAGGTACTGGTCAGCTGTCAAAGCCTGATCAAGTAAAAAAAGTTAGGCGAGATGTGGCACGTATCCATACCATATTAAAACAAATGGCGAGTGCATAATTATGAGTGAAAATATCACAAAGTTAAGAACAATCACTGGTAAGGTTGTCAGTAACAAAATGGATAAAACCATTACTGTTTTAGTAGAGCGTGTTGTAAAGCATCCTGTTTATGGGAAATACATCAAGAGATCTTCTAAAATGATGGCTCATGATGAAGAAAATGTATGCCAAGAAGGTGATGTGGTATCTATTACTTCTTGCAGACCTTTATCTAAAAATAAAACTTTCAAATTGGTTCAAATCTTAGAAAGTGCTAAGAGATAGAATTAAATTTTTAATATACAGAGTGTAGGAATAAATCATGATTCAGATGCAAACTAACCTTGACGTTGCCGATAATAGCGGTGCCAAAAGGGTCATGTGTATCAAAGTATTAGGAGGATCTCATCGTAGATATGCTGGAATTGGTGATATCATCAAAGTTAGCATAAAAGATGCAATACCTCGTGGTAGAGTTAAAAAGGGCGAAGTTTACAACGCACTTGTAGTTAGAACTAGAAAAGGTGTACGTAGGCCCGATGGGTCTGTTATTCGATTCGATGGTAATTCTGCTGTTATTTTAAATAATAATCTGCAGCCATTAGGTACCCGTATTTTTGGCCCTGTAACGCGTGAGTTAAGAGGAGAAAAATTTATGAAAATTATCTCTCTAGCTCCTGAAGTTTTATAAGGTAAGGTATAAAATGGCTAAAATTAAAAAAGGTGATGATGTTATCGTTCGTACCGGTAAGGATAAAGGTAAGAGTGGTAGAGTAGCCCAGATTTTAAAAGGCGATAAGGTTTTGGTTGAAGGAATCAATCAAGTTAAGAAAAACCAAAAACCAAATCCTAATGCAGGCATCTCTGGTGGGATAATTGTAAAGGATATGCCGATTAATATTTCCAATATCGGATTATATAATCCTGAAACCAAGAAAGCAGATAGAGTAGGTTATAGATTTCTTGAAGATGGAAAGAAAGTCAGATATTTTAAATCAACAAATGAAGTTGTTGATGTCTAAGGTGCAGATGAATCATGGCTAGATTAGAAACCGTATATAAAGAAACAATTCTACCTGCTTTAGTTGAGCAATTTGCTTATAAATCTATTATGCAGGCTCCTCGTATCACTAAAATCACACTTAATATGGGTGTCGGTGGTGCTGTAGCTGATAAAAAAGTTTTACAATCAGCACTTTTAGATCTGGAAAAGATTTCCGGTCAAAAGCCAATTGTAACGCTTGCAAGAAAGTCTATTGCTGGATTTAAAATTCGTGATGACATGCCTATTGGCTGTAAGGTTACCTTACGTAGCGATAGAATGTACGAATTTCTTGACAGATTAATTAGTATTTCTATTCCAAGAATACGTGACTTTAGAGGATTAAGTCCTAAAAGTTTTGATGGACGTGGTAATTATTCTATGGGTGTAAAGGAACAAATCATATTTCCAGAAATTGATTATGATAAAATTGATACCTTACGTGGCATGGATATAACTATTACTACAACAGCTGAGACCAATGAAGAAGGTTTAGCTTTGTTAAAGTTGTTTAATTTTCCATTCAAGAGTTAAGAGGCAGTTTTAACATGGCAAAAAAATCAATGATTGCGCGTGAAGACAAACGCAAAAAATTAGTTAAAAAATATGAAGTAAAGCGTAAAGCTTTAAAGGAAACTATCAGAGATCCAAATGCTTCATATGAAGATAAAGAATCTGCTCATTTACAACTTCAAAAATTACCAAGGGATTCTAGTGTTTCTAGAGTAAGAAACCGTTGTAATTTAACTGGTCGTCCGCATGGGTATTACCGTAAGTTTGGTCTTAGTAGAAATAAATTAAGAGAAGCTACTATGCGCGGTGATGTTCCTGGTGTAGTCAAAGCAAGTTGGTAAGATCTGTTTGATCTAAGTTGGAGATAAAAAAATGAGTATGACAGACCCAGTGGCAGATATGCTGACTCGTATAAGAAACGGTCAATCTGCTGGTAAAAAAAATATTAAACAACCATCATCTAAGTTAAAAGTGTCAATCGCTAAGGTACTTAAAGATGAAGGTTATATAGTTGACTTTAGTACTGAAACTACCGGTAGTCATACCGAGATGACAGTTGAGCTGAAGTACTATAAAGGAGCTCCAGTTATTGAAGCTATAAAAAGAATTAGTAGGCCTGGTTTACGTATTTATAAGTCTAAAGACGAATTGCCAAAAGTTCTTGGCGGCTTAGGGATTGCTATTGTATCAACATCAAATGGTGTTATGACTGATAGAGCTGCTCGTGCCAGTGGCCATGGCGGTGAAGTTATTTGCACTGTTTGCTAATGTAGGTGTGTTATGTCAAGAATTGCTAAAGCTCCTATTTCTATTCCAACTGGGGTAGAAGTTAAAATAGATGGAAATACGTTAACTGTTAAAGGAAGTAATGGGTTGTTAACTCATGTTCTTAATGCTGTAGTTTCTGTAAAAATAGAAAATAACATAATAGAAATGTTATGGGATAAAGACAATAAAACTGCAACTGCACAGGCTGGAACTGCAAGAGCTGTATTAAACAATATGGTTACTGGTGTTTCTATGGGATTTGAAAAAAAATTAACATTAATTGGTGTTGGTTATAGAGCACAAGCTAAAGAAAGTGTTTTAAGTTTATCCTTAGGTTTTTCGCATCCTGTTGAATTTCAGGTTCCTGCTGGAATTCAAGTTGAAACACCTACTCAAACTGAAATACTTGTTAAAGGAAGTAACAAGCAATTAGTTGGTGAAGTAGCTGCTAAAATTAGAGCTTATAGACCTCCTGAGCCTTATAAAGGTAAGGGTGTAAGATACGCTGATGAGCACGTTGTCAGAAAAGAAGCTAAGAAGAAGTAAGGTATTGTAATGGATAAGAAACAGTCTCGTATGAAGCGCGCATTAAAATTGCGTTCAAAAATTAAGAAAGTAGGTGCAACTCGTTTATCGATTCATAAAACTTCACACCATATTTATGCTCAAGTAATTAGTGAAGATGGCAGTACAACTTTAGCAAGTGCTTCTACTACTCAGTCTGAAATTAAATCGACTATAAAATATACTGGTAATATTCAGGCTGCTGCTATTGTTGGAAAATACATAGCTGAAAAAGCTTTGGCTGCAGGTGTTACGGAAGTTGCTTTTGATCGTTCAGGATTCAAATACCATGGTCGAGTTAAGGCACTGGCAGATGCTGCGCGTGAAGCCGGCTTGAAATTTTAGGAGAATAAAATGGCTACAGCACCGGCTCAAGGTAGTGCAGATGGTTTGCAAGAAAAATTAGTAAATGTTAGGCGTGTTGCAAAAGTTGTTAAAGGTGGTCGAGTTTTTGGTTTTACTGCCTTAACTGTTGTAGGTGATGGTGAGGGTAGAGTTGGTTACGGAGTCAGTAAGGCTCGTGAAGTTCCAATTGCTATTCAGAAATCATTGGAACAAGCTAGAAAAAACATGCGCAAGGTTTCGCTTAAAGGCGATACTTTGCAATATGCAATTATGAATACAACAGGTGCTGCAAAGGTTTATATGCAGCCTGCTTCTGAAGGAACAGGAATAATAGCTGGTGGAGCTATGAGAGCTGTATTTGAAGTTGTTGGAGTACATAACGTTTTGGCTAAATGTATAGGGACTAGTAATCCTATTAATGTTGTAAGAGCAACAATTAATGGATTGACAGGTATGCATAATGCAGGACAGATAGCTGCAAAACGTGGTTTGTCTGTAGAGCAAATTACTGGATAGTATTATGACTATAAATAAATTACATGTAACAATGACAAAAAGTAGGTTTGGACGTTTACCTCGTCATCAAGCATGCTTAAAAGGTTTGGGTTTGAGCAAAATTAATCAAACGGTTATTTTACTTAATACTCCAGAGATTAGAGGTATGATTAATAAAGTGTCATACATGCTTAAAGTCGAGGAAGTTTAATGTATTTAAATACTATCCAACCTAGTGAAGGTTCAAGAAAAAAATCCAAACGTGTAGGTCGCGGTATTGGTTGTACTTTAGGTAAAACTTGTGGTAGAGGTCATAAAGGCCAAAAGTCTCGTAGTGGTGGATTTCACAAAGTCGGATTTGAAGGCGGACAAATGCCTTTGCAAAGAAGATTGCCTAAAGTTGGTTTTAAGTCTTTAAAAAGTAAATATTCTGCTGAAGTACGTCTAAATGAGTTGAACTCTTTAAATGTAGATGTTATTGATCTTAAGGTTTTAATTGCTTCGAATATTGTTCCTGAGTTTACCAAAACTGCTAAAGTCATTAAGTCAGGCGAGCTATTAAAGGCTGTCAATCTTAAAGGTATAAAAGTAACAGTTGGTGCGCGAATTTCTATTGAAGCTTTTGGTGGCAAAGTAGAGGTTTAAGTGAGTAAAGCAAATGAAACTGTAAATAAATTATCTGCCAGTCATTCTGAACTTAAAGCTAGATTACTTTTTGTTCTAGGTGCTCTTATTGTATACAGAATTGGATCACATATTCCTGTTCCTGGGATTGATCCAAAAGCATTAACTATAATGTTTGAACAGCAAAGTGGCTCAATATTGGATATGTTCAATATGTTTTCCGGTGGTGCTTTGATGAGGCTTAGTTTATTTGCATTGGGTATTATGCCTTATATATCGGCATCTATTATTATGCAATTAATGACAGTTGTTATTCCTTCTATGGAACAATTAAAGAAGGAAGGTGAGTCTGGTAGAAAAAAGATTTCCCAATACACAAGATATGGAACTGTTTTTTTAGCTACCTTTCAAGCAATTGGCATTTCTATAGCGTTGCAAAATCAGACTGCTGGTGGTTTGTCGGTTGTTTTGGTCCCAGGTTTTAATTTTATTGCTATTACTACGATTACTCTTGTTACTGGTACAGTTTTTTTAATGTGGCTAGGAGAGCAGGTTACTGAGAGGGGTATTGGTAATGGTATTTCGCTTATTATTTTCGCAGGTATAGTTTCTGGTCTTCCAAAAGCAATTGGTGGTACTTTAGAGCTCGCTCGTACTGGTGAAATGAATGGCGGATTCATTATATTACTTTTTTTATTGTCACTTTCAGTTACTGCTTTAGTAGTTTTTGTAGAGCGTGGTCAGCGTAAGATTCTAATTAATTATCCTAAAAGACAACAGGGTAATAAGTTATATGCGGGTCAAAGTAGTTTTCTCCCATTAAAGCTTAATATGGCAGGCGTTATACCTCCTATTTTTGCTTCTAGTATTATTCTTTTTCCTGCTACCATAGCTGGTTGGTTTGGTAATAGTGTGGGTTTTGAATGGTTACAAGATATTGCGACTATGCTCTCACCTGGACAGCCTGTTTATGTATTGATTTATGCAGCCGCAATTATTTTCTTTTGTTTTTTTTATACTGCTTTAGTATTTAATTCAAAAGAAACTGCTGAAAATTTGAAGAAATCGGGTGCTTTTTTACCTGGGATTAGACCTGGTCTGCAAACTTCATTTTATATTGATAAAGTTTTAACAAGGTTAACTTTAATTGGTGCTTTTTATATAACTTTAGTTTGTCTATTACCTGAGTTTTTGATTGTTTATTGGAATGTGCCATTTTATTTTGGTGGAACATCTTTATTAATTATTGTAGTTGTAGTAATGGACTTCATTTCTCAAATGCAAACTCATTTAATGTCTCAACAATATGATGGCTTAATGAAAAAAGCTAATCTGAAAAAATAATAATTAATAAATTACTAGAGTTGGAGTTAGCTATGAAAGTTCGTGCTTCTGTTAAAGCAATTTGTAGAAATTGCAAAATTGTTAAAAGAAACGGAATTGTTAGGGTTATTTGTGTTGACGGTAGGCATAAGCAACGTCAAGGATAAATTTTTTGTTGCGCTATAATTACGGTAATGCTATAATTTGGCGCTTAACTGTATAGAATTACTCATGGGAGTATCTAGATGGCACGTATTGCCGGGATAAATATACCAGATCATAAACACGCTGTCATCGCTTTGACTGCAATTTATGGTGTGGGTCGTCAAACTTCAAGTGAAATTTGCGAAAAGGTAGGAATTTTACCTTCTGTAAAAATTAAAGAGCTAACTGAAGAGCAATTAGAAGCTATTCGTAATGTTGTTTCGAAGATGACTGTAGAAGGAGACTTGCGTCGTGAAGTTTCTATGAATATAAAGCGTTTGATGGATCTTGGTTGCTATCGTGGTATAAGACATCGCAGAGGATTGCCATTAAGAGGTCAGAGAACCAGAACTAATGCAAGAACTCGTAAAGGTCCACGTAAACCCATTCGTAAATAAGATATTCCTTTAGAGGTCTTTGTTATGGCTAGTCAAAATCGTTCAAGAAAACGTATTAAAAAAGAAGTTGCTGATGGAATTGTTCATGTTCATGCTTCTTTCAATAATACTATAATAACTATTACAGATAGAAAAGGTAATGCTTTGTCTTGGGCCACTTCAGGTGGCTCTGGTTTTAGGGGTTCTAGAAAAAGCACGCCTTTTGCAGCTCAAGTTGCAGCAGAAAAAGCTGGTATAGTAGCTCAAGAATTTGGTATGAAAAATCTCGATGTTATGATTAAAGGTCCAGGACCTGGTCGTGAGTCAGCAGTGCGTTCTTTGAATAATCTGGGATTTAAAATTAATAATATAGTTGACGTAACGCCCATTCCACATAATGGTTGCCGTCCACCTAAGAAACGCCGCGTATAAGAATACTGGAGCAGTAATATGGCAAGATATCTTGGACCTACTTGTAAATTAAGTCGAAGAGAAGGAACTGATCTTTTTTTGAAGAGCAGAGGAAAATCTCTTGAAAGCAAGTGTAAATTAGATCAGAGACCTGGTCAGCATGGTACAAAAAGAACTAGAAGTTCTGATTATGCTTTGCAGTTAAGAGCTAAGCAGCGCTTAAGACGTATTTATGGTATTTTAGAGAAGCAATTCCGTAATTATTATAAATCAGCTGATATGAAAAAAGGCGCTACTGGCGAAAATCTTTTGAATTTGCTTGAATCTAGATTAGATAATGTTGTTTATAGAATGGGATTTGCTTGTACTCGTGCTGAAGCGCGTCAACTAGTTTCTCATAAATCTATTCAGGTCAATGGTTCTTTAATAAATGTTCCTTCTTATCAGGTTTCTCCTGGTGATGTATTAACAATTAGAGAAAAATCTAAGAAACAACAAAGAATTGTTGATGCTTTGAGTGTAACTGAACAGTATGGCTTTCCATCTTGGGTTGAAGTTAGTTCTAAAGAGATGGTCGGTACTTTTACTTCCTTACCTGATCGTGTTGATTTAGGTAGTGACATCAATGAGCAACTTGTAGTTGAGCTTTACTCTAAATAATTGTTTTTTTGAGGGATATAAATGCAGAATTCTATTTCTGGCTTATTAAAGCCTCGTTTAGTTGAGGTTGTAAGTAATTCTACTAACCATTCAAAAATCATTATTGAACCTTTAGAGCGTGGTTTTGGCCACTCTCTTGGTAATGCTTTAAGACGTGTTTTATTATCTACAATTTCTGGTTGTGCTGTAACAGATGTTGAAATTGAAGGTGTATTACATGAGTACACAACTATTGATGGTGTACAAGAAGATGTCATTGACATTCTTTTAAATTTAAAAAAACTTGCTGTTATATTACATTCAAAAGATGAAGTTGAATTAACATTATCTAAAAGTGGTGCTGGTTGTATAACAGCTGCAGACTTCAAACTTCCTCATGATGTTGAAATTGTTAATCCTGATTTAGTTATTGCTAATCTTACACAAAATGGCGTTCTGAATATGAAAGTTCAGATTCGACGTGGTAGAGGTTATCAGCCTGTAAGTATAAGAAATTTAAATTCTGATATGCCTTCTGCTGTTGGTGTGCTCCATTTAGATGCCTCTTTCAGTCCAATTGTAAAAGTTGCTTATCAGGTTGAAAGTACTCGTGTTGAGCAAAGAACTAATTTAGATAGACTTGTTATTGAGCTTGAAACTAATGGCACCGTCGATCCTGAGCATACTATTAAATTAGCTGCTACTATTCTTCACGATCAATTATCTGTTTTTGTAGACTTTGAAAAAGTTAGTCAACAAATAGTAGAAGAAATTTTAGTTGTTGAAGAAGAATGTGATCCTGTGCTTTTACGTCCAGTTGACGATCTTGAATTAACTGTTCGTTCAGCTAACTGCCTTAAAGCAGAAAACATTTTTTATATTGGTGATTTAATTCAAAGATCTGAAGTTGAGTTGTTAAAAACACCAAATCTTGGAAAGAAATCTCTTACGGAAATTAAAGATATATTAGCTTTGAAAGGCTTGTCTTTGGGTATGCGATTAGAGAATTGGCCTCCTGAATCACTTGCGGATCAATCGCATATATTATCAACACATTAACATTAGGTCTTCTAATAATGAGACATCGTAAGTCTGGTAGAAAATTAAATATGAAGAGGAGCCATCGTAAGGCACTATTCAGTAATATGGCTAATTCACTTTTTAATCATGAATTAATTAAAACGACTTTGCCTAAAGCGAAAGAGCTAAGAAGTTTTGCTGAGTCATTAATTACTTTATCTAAAGAAGATACTGTTGCGAAACGTCGTTTAGCATTTGCAAGACTTCGTGATCGTGATATTGTTACTAAGCTTTTTAATGAGTTAGGTCCTCGTTATAAGAACCGTGCTGGTGGTTATTTGCGTATCATGAAGTGTGGTTTTAGGACTGGTGATGATGCTCCAATGGCATACGTTGAGCTTGTTGATAGATCTGAGTAAAGCTTTTTATAAGGAAGTCATTTTTTGACTTCCTTTTTTTGTTTAATCCTTCAGTATTAATTGAATTTCTTTTTTTTATATATAAAATAAAGTATTTTAATTCCCTTCCTTTAATTTGATTTTTATATTGTACTTACATTTTGTGTAATTATTTATATAAATTTCCTTATATAGTGCTTCAATTTAACTATAATTCATTTCATTTTAGCTGTAAATATTTCCTTATTTTTACTATAGATAGATCTAGAATGGGTTTGTTTTTCATAATTGGACTTCATTTAATATATACCCTAAAGAATTGTATAAATTTTTTACAATTACGCTAGTTGTTCACGGTGTCTAATTATTCATATTCTTAAGCTGTTCGGTGATAAGTAACTCAACCTCATTGCATAAAATTATTTAGAAATAATAATTGTAATGTAAGCGTATTATTTAATAACTTAGATTCAACTAATAAGTGCAATTCATTTTTAACAGGAAAGAAAGTGGTTAGCTGATATAGTTCAGGGCTTTTTCAATCCGACCAAAGACGAGGACGCTTATGAAAGGCTATAAACAGCTAACCAAGATACAAAGATACCAGAT
>CAMDOP010000058.1 GCA_945903675.1 Crenothrix polyspora | reverse complement strand
ATTTTATGTGCATAACAATAGGCCATCGGCAAATAAACCATGCGACTGTGGCACCAGTAACGTGATGGATGTATGGGTAGCCATTTCGGAAATAACCACATTTCAGGAAATAAGCTATTAAAACCTTGCCAGTCATAGCAATTTAAAATTGCTAGATAAAATTTACCCCAAGAAGGTATACCGGTAGCGCCACCGTTGTCTTTGATCCACGCTCTGGCTTTGACCATACGCTCATCATCTTGATTGACGCCTAATAAACGCAAGGACACATATTGCATGACGGTACCGAACATGGTCGAGTCGCCTTCAATGTGCATGCCCCAGCCCGCATCTTGGTTTTGATGATTGAATAAATATAGCTTCATCATTTCACTATGCGCCTTGGGAAAGGGTGTGTCAGAAATATAAGCTGCTATAAGTAAGCCGGGTAATAAAAATAATGGGCCGCCGTAATCGCCGGGCCAATGACCGTCATCACTTTGCAAGCAACTATAGTAATTAATGGCTTTGACTAAAGCGTCGGTGATGTTTTGATCGCCTTGATGCTCTGCTTGCGGGATTGCGCCGGTAAATGCCTTGAACTTCTTGTTAACGGCGGCGTGCCTGTATACTTGATCGCCAGAATTAGGGTTGTCAGTTTTATTAAATTGAAAGTCTTGTGCTAGCTGAGCTATTTCTTCATCGGTAATGTTATTGGCATTTTTTAGATGTTGGTCTATATCCTTTGAATCTGACTTGAATGACCAGATGTGTCGACCTTTGTCGGTGAATAATTGCCAGTTTTTCCAAGAAGATTTCATAGACAGTATAGTGATGTGGTTGAGTTAGTGGTGGTTGTTTTGGGTAGCGTCGCTGTTTAGGTTTGAGAGTAGACAAAGGGCAAAAGACAAAGGGCAAAGGGCGAAGACTTTCGCCCTTTGCCTTTCGTCTGCTCTTAGGAGAGCCCTGTCTAAAAGTAAACGATTAAGCTAAACCAAGTTAATAGCTCAACTAAATATCGCGATACTGACCATAGCAAAAAAGCCTTTAAGTTTTTTCAATAAACTAGGTGGCTTACGTAGGTGTTCATGACCGGGTAATAATTGCCCTTTAGCGAGCTTGCCTATTTTTGTTTTTACCGCAGGATCAAGTTTGCCATCGGCGGCTAATTCAAAAAACAAAGCCTTTACGTTGCCTAAGTCAAAGAAGTCCCGTTGCCATTCCCATTTGTAATCGCCGCCATAGCGAAACCAAGAGCCACCGATGCCAGCAACTTCGTAATGACTGCCGTCTTCTCGTAATGCGGGTGATATTTGCGTCCACAGGCCGATCACTTCGCCCTGTTTTTCATCAATTAATATACGGTGATACGGATAACGCCAGGCTTCAAAGCCTTCCATTTGGACGCCTAAGGCCCATTCTTCTATTTCTTTACGGCTACGGGCAACAAATTCTTCATTAGGACCGATATTCCAGCGATATTCTGCATCATCGGTATACATGGCGCCTAAATATTTAGGCCAATTACCTTCTTTTTCAGCATCGCGATTCGCTTGTAACCAGCGTTCAACCATGTCTTCTAATTCTGCTCGGGGATATGCGGCCATAAGTTACCTCTGTTTAGTTCAGTTCGATTTTAAGTGCTTTGCTAGGACAATATTTTTCAGCTTGTTGGGCTTTAGTTAGCAAGTCTAAGGAGGGGTGTTCTTGTAATAATGTGACATTACCCGCTTCGTCTACGTGAAAAAGTTCGGGCGCTTCAGTCATGCAGGTTGCATGGCCTTGGCAAAGTCCTCTATCTAAGTGGATTTGAAAGCTAGGTGTTGATGATGAACCGGTCTTTGCGATATTTTGCGTAGTATCAGTAGTCGTGTTTTTAATATCTGTGCGCTTGATATAGCGAACTTTGCAAGGCGACAGAGGCTGTACGACCATTTGTGTAAAGTCATCTTGGTAGTAATCTTTTTCATCGATCAATTCAAACGTATAGCGACGTAATAATATGCTGAAAATGGCTTTAAGTTGTAGCATAGCAAAGGCATTACCGGTACATTTGTGTTTGCCGCCGCCAAACGCAATCCAGCTAAAGGGCTGTGCATCTTCTTGGCGACCTTCTAGGTAGCGGTCAGGATCAAACTTTTCTGGTTCAGGAAAAACCTCTGCAATACGATGCGAAACACGTGGTGAAGCGCACACATATTTTCCGGCTTTGACCGTGTAGCCTTTAAAGTGAAAATCCTTCATGACTTTGCGGATTAAAAAGATTAAAGGAGGGTGTAAGCGTAATACTTCTTTGACTACATTCTCTAGGATGGGTATTTCACGTAACGATTGAAACGTCACTTCACCATCGACACCGAAGTGTTGGTCCAGTTCTTTTAATACGCGCTTTAGATGTTCTGGGCGTTTAGCTAATTCTAATAAAGTCCAAGCTGCTGTGCCGGCCGTTGTGTGATGGCCGGCGAATATAGTGCCAATTAACATGCCTGTTATTTCATGGGCCGATAAACGACTGCCATCATCATAGCTGGCATCGATCAGCAATTGAAACGCATCTTCACTTTTTTCTGTTTTTTGAGCTCTTTTGGCGATAATGCCGGTGACGAGTGCTTGCAGTTTAACTCGGGCTTTATCGCGTCTTCTAAATACAGGTAAGGGCAGGTAAGGAAAAACAAAGGCCAGCGGATTGACGCCTTTTTCGAGATCATGATAAATCTTGGCAAATTCATCATTGAGTTCGTAACGGAATTCGTCACCTAGTAAACAATGGCTCGATGTATAAATAGTGAGTTCTTTCATAAACTCAAGCAAATCAATTTCGCCGCTATCGCCCCAATCAGCAATCATTTCTTCAACTTCTTGGACGATCACTTGAGCATAGCCGCGCATAGGTTTGTCGCGTAACACCGGCATCAGCATTTTTAGTTGCTGGTCTTTTTTATGCGGGGGTGCATCAAAGACCACGCCTTTTCCGAAGATAGGCGTCATGATTTTATAGGCTTGGCTTTGATCTAGCTGTGCATCGGGTGCTCGAAAAAAAGCTTCATTGGCTTCAGGCCCCGTCATGAGCACCATTTTTTGATGAAACATGCGAAACTCACCAATTTCTCCCAGCGTATTTCTAAGCTGCATCATGTAGTCGAAGGGATTTTTCCCGAAGGCGAGCATATGACCTAATAGGGGTAATGCTCCAGGCATTTTGGGGGGCGCAAGCTCTGCTGTTTTGGTTTTTTCTGTAGTCGTAGTGGTCATAAGTCAATCTGGATGGTGGGTATTTAGGACTTCATCTCCATATTTCTTTTAGGAGTATAAGTCATTAAATACTAATGAGGGATGCCAAGCTGGTGCTGATTTTACGCTGTGCTAGGTTAATGGGCTACCAATTTAAAGCGGGACAGCTTAGCTTAATCGTTCACTTTTAGACTGAATCCCCCTAAGTGCAGGCAAAAGGTGAAGGGCAAAGGGCGAAGTCTAGTATCTGTCACGCCTCAAGTTGCTAGCCTCCTAGGCTTAATCTTTTGCCTTGAACCTTTAGGCTGGATTAAAAATTATCATAGCTGCTTATTTTCAGACTAATTACATGATTAATTTGTGTTATCCTACGCGGCTAAATTTTGTTCAATCATTTCTCATATTACTTTATGCGAACTCGCGTTAAGATTTGCGGCTTTACCCGTGTTGAAGAGGCTGTTGATGCCGCTTATTTAGGCGTTGACGCTATAGGTTTAGTCTTTTATGCGCCTAGTTCAAGAAATGTTGAAATTGAGCAGGCTATTAAGATTGTCGCTGCACTGCCTGCGTTTACGTCGGTGGTCGCCTTGTTTGTTGATGAGCAAGAAGCCCGTATACGAGAAGTATTAGCCCAAGTTAATATAGACTGTCTTCAATTTCATGGCGATGAGTCTCCTGAGGCTTGCAGAATTTATGGTAAGCGCTATATTAAGGCGGTAAGCATGAAGTCAGGCACAGATATTGCAGCATTAGCGGCGCACTATCATGATGCCTCTGGTTTATTGCTAGACGCTTATCATCCTGATGAAAAAGGTGGTACAGGCAGTCAGTTTGATTGGGCATTAATTCCATCATCATGTACCTTGCCAATCATCCTCGCAGGTGGGCTTGAGGCTGCGAATGCCATGCAGGCTATACAAATGGTAAAACCTTACGCGCTGGATGTCAGTAGCGGAGTAGAAGTAAAAAAAGGCATTAAAGACTCGCTTAAAATGGCGGCATTTATAAAACAAGTTAATGAAGGTAATAGAATAATAACATGACCGAAAAATATAATATGCCCGATGAGCGGGGACATTTTGGCCCTTACGGGGGAATCTTTGTTGCAGAAACATTAATTCCGCCTGTTCAAGAACTTAATGCAGCTTATCAGCGATACATGAATGATCCTGAATTTATAGCGGAAATGGATGCAGATTTACAGCATTATGTGGGTCGACCTTCTCCTCTTTATCATGCAGAACGTTGGAGTAATGAGTTAGGTGGCGCGCAAATTTATTTAAAGCGTGAAGATTTAAATCATACGGGATCACATAAAATCAATAATACCGTAGGCCAAGCCTTATTGGCTAAGCGCATGGGTAAAACACGTATTATTGCTGAAACCGGTGCCGGCCAACATGGTGTTGCAACTGCGACCGTGGCGGCCAGATTGGGTTTGGAATGTGTGGTCTATATGGGTTCTGTGGACGTAGCCAGACAATCATTAAATGTCTATCGCATGAAGTTACTGGGCGCCACCGTGATTGCGGTTGAGTCGGGATCTAAAACCTTAAAAGATGCTTTAAATGAAGCGCTTAGAGATTGGGTGACCAATGTCGATAATACCTTTTATATTATCGGTACAGTAGCCGGCCCTCATCCTTATCCAGCGATGGTGCGTGATTTTCAAGCCATTATTGGACGTGAAGCTAGGCAACAATGCTTGGAGCAAACGGGACGCTTACCTGATGCTTTGGTGGCGTGTGTTGGTGGTGGCTCAAATGCCATTGGTTTATTTCATCCTTTTATTGATGATGCCTCAGTTAAAATGTATGGCGTTGAAGCTGCCGGCGATGGTATTGAAACAGGTCGTCATTCTGCACCTTTGAGTGCCGGTCGCCCAGGTGTTTTACACGGCAATCGAACTTATTTGATGTCTGATGATGACGGTGAAATTATCGAAACTCACTCTATATCAGCTGGCTTAGATTATCCTGGCGTAGGCCCTGAGCACTCATGGTTAAAAGATACGGGTCGTGCTCAATACCCTAATATTACGGATAATGAAGCCTTGGAAGGTTTTCATGCTTTAACATTGATGGAAGGTATTATTCCGGCCTTGGAATCTAGTCATGCTATGGCTTATGCGATGAAATTGGCACCCACCATGCGTAAAGACCAAATTATTATTATTAACTTGTCAGGGCGTGGCGATAAAGATATGCAAACCATGGCTAAACGTGAAGGAATTGAATTATGAGTCGATTAGCCGCTACTTTTGAAGCACTTGCTAAAACGGGTCGCAAGGCATTAATCCCTTTTATTACCGCAGGTGATCCGCATCCTAACTTTACCGTAGCTATGATGCATGCCATGGTTGAGGCGGGCGTTGATGTTATTGAATTAGGTGTACCTTTTTCTGATCCTGTAGCCGATGGTCCCGTAATTCAGCGCGCCAGTGAGCGTGCTTTGGCTCATAAAATGAGCTTAAGACGTACCTTGGATATTGCTGGCGAGTTTAGAAAAACAAATCAACAAACGCCGGTTGTGTTGATGGGTTATTTAAATCCCATTGAAGCCATGAGCTATGAAGGTTTTGCGAATGCGGCTCAACGCGCCGATATCGACGGCGTATTAACCGTTGATTTGCCGCCTGAAGAAGCTAAAGAGTGCTCTGACTTATTAAAGGAGCGAGGTATCGATCCTATTTTTCTATTAGCGCCTAATAGCAGTGATGAGCGCATTAAAAAAATGGACGAAGTGGGCAGTGGCTATCTTTATTATGTATCACTTAAAGGTGTTACCGGTGCTGGCCATTTAAATATAGCTGACGTTGAAAATAAGTTGCAACAAATTAAGCAGAATACTCGATTGCCGGTAGCGATAGGTTTTGGTGTAAAAGATGCGGAAACGGCAAAAAATGTTGGTAATATTGGCGATGGTGTAGTCGTCGGCAGTGCTCTGATTAGTAAAATCGAAGCCCATTTAGATGAGCCAGAACTCGCTAAAAATGAAATTGTTATGTTATTAACAGCGATGCGTCTAGCATTAGATAATCAATCAGCATCATAAAACATCTCGGAGCCTATAATGAGTTGGTTTGAAATATTACTTCCAAAAACAATTAGAACAGAAGGGTCTAATAAAAAAGGTACGGTACCAGAAGGCTTATGGACTAAATGTCCTAGTTGTAATGCCATTCTTTATAATACCGAGTTGGAAAGAAATTTCAGTGTTTGTCCAAAATGCGAACATCACTTACGTATTTCAGCCAGAACACGCTTAAATATGTTTCTGGATGAAGAGGGACGTGAAGAAATCGGAAAAAATATTAAACCGGTTGATCCTTTAAAATTTAAAGATACTAAAAAATATAAAGAACGTATCACTCTGGCACAAAAGCAAACTAAAGAGCATGATGCCTTAGTTGTCATGAAAGGTAGTCTTAAAGGTTGTGATATTGTCGTTGCGGCTTTTGATTTTAAATTCATGGGCGGATCTATGGGGTCTGTGGTCGGTGAGAAATTTGTTCGCGGCGTAAATAAGAGTGTTGAATTAGGTGTGCCTTTTATTGTGTTTACCGCGAGTGGCGGTGCCAGAATGCAAGAATCCTTATTTTCCTTGTTTCAAATGTCGAAAACGAGTGCTGCATTAACCCGATTATCTCAAGCGGGAATTCCTTATATTTCATTTATGACAGACCCAACTATGGGTGGTGTTTCTGCAAGTTTAGCAATGCTAGGTGATATTAATGTCGCCGAACCTAATGCTTTAATTGGTTTTGCAGGCCCTAGAGTCATTGAACAGACCGTACGTGAAAAATTACCTGAAGGCTTTCAGCGTAGTGAGTTTCTGCAAGAGCATGGCGCAATTGATATGATTATCGACAGACGTGAAATGCGCGATGAAATAGCCAGTATTTTGGGCTTACTCATGGCTAGCAGATTAACACCGGTATCGATGCCCCCTGTTTTAATTGCTGAAGATACTAATGTTGATGTTGAGACAATAGTCGAAGACCTCATTGACCAGGATTAATTCAGTAATCGTTTTATGATGAACTTTGATTCGTTAAAGGGTTGGCTGGATTGGCAGGAAAGTCTACATCCTTTAGCGATAGACTTGGGGTTGGTTCGAGTTGCCCGTGTATGTCAGGCACTTAACCCCGATGGCATCAAACCACTGACTATTACGGTTGCCGGCACCAATGGCAAAGGCTCTTGTATTGCTTATCTTGAGAATATATATAGGGCGCAAGGCTATCGGGTAGGCTCTTATTCTTCTCCACATATACTTAAATATAACGAAAGAATAAAAATAGACGGCAAACCTGTTTCCGATCAATTGATTTGTGACGCTTTTACGAGAATAGAGTCGGTCCGAGGCGAGACCTCTTTAAGCTATTTTGAGTTTGGTACCTTGGCCGCGCTGGATATATTTCGACGCTCAGAATTAGATATACAATTACTTGAGGTCGGTTTAGGTGGTCGTCTGGATGCTGTCAATATCATTGATCCCGATATCGCCTTGATCAGCAGTATTGGTATTGATCATGTGGATTGGTTAGGTACTACACGCAGTAGTATAGGTCAGGAAAAAGCAGGTATTTTTCGAGCCAATACACCTGCCATTATTGGCGACTGTGAACCTCCCTTATCTTTAGTGCAATGTGCGACTGATAAAAAAGCTCATTTATTTTGCATAAACAAAGATTTTCATTATCAAAAACAAGCAGCTACTTGGGATTGGTATTCTGAAAACACACATATTAGTGATCTTCCTGAGCCCGGTTTAAAAGGCGAGCATCAATATCGGAATGCATCCTCTGCTATATTAGCCGTGCAATTATTGGCAAAAAAACTACCAGTTAGTCATGAATCAATTCGAGTCGGATTGCAAAACAGTCAATTACTCGGTCGATTTCAATTAATTAATGATAAAATCCCTGTGTTATTAGACGTAGGTCATAATCCTGAAGCCGTTAAAACATTACTTGATTATTTGCTGATGACTTTTCCTGGTAAAAGAATTCATGCTGTTTTTTCAATGATGAAGGATAAGGATATAGCGACTGTGCTGGAAATTATGAATCCTGTGGTACACGACTGGTTCTTTGCACCATTAAAAAACCCAAGAGCGGCAACAGAAATCTTGATGCGTGACTTTTTTTCACGTAGCTCGGTTAAGCATGTCTCTTTCGGCTATACTGGCTTTGCCCAGGCATTTAGTGCGGCAAAAAAAAATGCGCAACAAGATGATTTGCTGCTAGTTTTTGGATCTTTCTTTTTAATATCTGATTGTTTAAATGAATTTGAAAAAAGTGAGTTGAAAAAATGAATCAAGAATTAAAACAACGTTTAATTGGTGCCGTCGTGGTGACCTCGCTTGCTGCTATCTTTATTCCGATGATATTTGATGACCCTGTCGATAATAGCGGTCAGACGGTCAGTGAATTAACCATACCCAAAACACCGATTGACACAGGTGTAGAATCGTCTAATAAATTACCAAGTAATGCCGAGCAAGTTTTAAATAAGCAAGGCACCGATGCTGAAACGGCTGTTAATACTGATGAAGAGTCAGAACTTACCGCTAGTAATGCACAGGCTTTTGATGAGCCTGTAGAAGATGGTCCTGCAATGGAACCAGAAGACGCACCGAGTAAAGCCAGACAAGATAACCCGGGTTCTACGTTAAATAACACTATAAACAAACCCATCAAACCCATCAAAACCATAAAGAAAGCTGAAATTTTAATACCCAAACAAATTGCTCCTGCACCAACACCAGTACCAACATTAGCTGTTGAAAGTGCTAAAAAGCCTGCTAAAGCTAGCTCAGAATTAAAGCGTTGGTATCTTCAGGCCGGCACTTTTGGTAAAAAAGAAAATGCAGAGTCGTTGATAGACACCCTACATAAACAAGGATTGCCAGCATTATTAGAGCCGATTAATGGGGCAGGAAACATCACTTTATATCGTATAAAGGTCGGGCCTACTCTTGATAAGAAGCGCGCATCGGACATGAAAGCAAAATTAGATGCTCAAAAAATACAGTCTCTTTTAATGTCTGAATAAAAGTACATCGAACTATTGCTGCATTATCTAAATAAAATAAAGTTAAAGTGATCAACATAAATAGTTTGTTATGGATAGATTTTGTCATTATTAGCTTAATGGCAATTTCATTTATAAGAGGCTTTTTACGAGGCTTTAGAACAGAAGTATTTTCTTTGGTGTTCTGGTTATTAGCTATTGCAATTGGCTTTGCCTTTTGCCATGAATTTTCGGTTTATTTTGATGCTCTATTAAAGCTGCCCATAGCGAAGACAGCGGCAGCTTTTGTTTCTTTACTATTCATGACCTTAATAGTCGGCATTATCATCAGGCTATTATTAGGGGGCGTCATAAAAAAACCTCAATTAACGTTTATTGATCGTCTGTCTGGCATGATGGTGGGATTAATAAACGGCATGATGGTTGTTGTAATAGCCATTTTGTTGGCAGGGCTCACAAATTTACCTAAAGAACTTTGGTGGACGCAATCCACAATGTTACCTACTTTTCAATTATCCGCAATTTGGTTGCGAGATAATATCCCATCCGAACTCACCCATAATGTTCATTATCCTAAATATGGTGCATGATTTACAAGATACCTGATATCTACTCAACGTTTATTTTTTTACAATACGGGCTAACAACCTAAGGGTGCAGAGTATCGGCACCAACATAAATCCCTATCCCTATCATACACAACAGGTAATAAATAATGTGCGGTATTGCTGCTATCGTTTCTCATCAAGCTGTTAATCAAGAGCTCTACGATGCTCTAACAGTCTTGCAACACCGAGGCCAAGATGCCGCCGGCATTGTCACTTGTGAACGTGGACGATTACATCTACGTAAAGACAATGGTTTGACTCGCGATGTTTTTACCGATGACCAAATGTTTAAATTAAAAGGCAATATGGGTATAGCCCATGTTCGCTATCCAACTGCCGGCTGCACCAGTTCTGCTGAGGCTCAGCCGTTTTATGTTAACTCGCCTTTTGGACTGACTTTAGCGCATAACGGTAATTTAACGAATACCGAAGAGTTAAAACAAGCGTTGTTTTTAGAAGATCAACGCCATATTAATACCGACTCAGATTCAGAAGTTTTATTAAATGTCTTTGCTCATGAATTGCAGAGCTTAGGCAAGCTCGATTTAAGTGTAGACGATATATTTCAAGCGGTTTCTGGTGTGCATCGCCGTTGTCGAGGCGCGTACGCTGTTGTCATTATGATTGCCGGCGTAGGTATTTTGGGCTTTCGTGATCCTCATGGTATCAGGCCTATCGTATTCGGTGAGAGAAAATCAGAACAAGGATCAGAATTTATGATCGCCTCTGAAAGTGTTGCCTTGGATGTATTAGGTTTTGAGTTAATTAGAGATATAGCGCCAGGCGAAGCCGTCTTTATAGAAGAATCCGGAATATTACATACTCAACAATGCGCTGAAAGTACAGATCATTGCCCCTGTATTTTTGAATATGTTTATTTTGCTAGACCTGATTCAATTATTGATCGTATATCAGTCTACAAAGCGCGTTTACGTATGGGCGAAAAATTAGCTAAAAAAGTACAGCGAGAGTGGCTGGATCATGATATTGATGTGGTTATTCCAATACCTGATACCAGCAGAACGGCTGCTTTGCAGATGGCAAATATATTAGGTGTTAAGTATCGTGAAGGCTTCATTAAAAACCGTTACATCGGTAGAACCTTTATCATGCCCGGTCAAAAAATGCGCGAAAAATCAGTCAAGCAAAAATTAAATGCAATTGCTCTTGAGTTTGATGGTAAAAATGTTTTATTAGTCGATGATTCTATTGTTAGAGGCACAACTTCTGAACAGATTATTCAAATGGCGCGTGATGCCGGTGCTAAGAAAGTCTACTTTGCTTCTGCTGCGCCACCCGTCAGATATCCTAATGTGTATGGTATAGACATGCCTGCCGCTCATGAGTTAATTGCACATAATCGCACTGAAGAAGAAGTTTGTGTGGCCATTGGTGCTGATAAAGTGATTTATCAAGATTTAAATGACCTCATTGATGCTGTACGTAAAGGTAATCAAACCATTGAACATTTTGATACCTCTTGTTTCAGTAAAGAGTACATAACCGGTGATATTGACGATGCTTACTTAGAGCGTACTGAAGCCTTAAGAAACGACAGTGCTCAAACAGAAAGAAATTCAGAAAGTTTTATCATCGAAATGCAAAATAACGATTAGTTTCTTAATATCTGATATTACGCAGCCATTCATTGGTTTAAAAACAAATAATGAGGTCGCTATCGCGACTATAGATTTAATCGGGTAATCGCACCCGAAGGCGAGATACTTTCTTTTGCTCCGCCAAAAGAAAGTATCCAAAGAAAAGGCGGCTCGATTGCAGCTGGATCCTGCGCTCCTCGGTTTTGTCGGGGGGCGGTAGAGAGGGCGTCCTGCCCTCCTACCGACGCGCGGCATTCATGCCGCGCCCCTTCGGGCTAATCCCAACAAAACCTGCGGTGCTCAGCGCGGCAAACGAGTGAAAGCGACGTTACTATGTGACGTAAAATCTGTTTTCGATAAACCGCGACTAAGCTACAAAGCACAACCACATTTAAATTGGAGTAAAAAGCTTCAGCTGTTTTAAAAGCAATAGCTGAAGCTCAGCACTCCATTTTTATATAAGTACAGACAACCTTATTCACTAACAAGCAGCTAAGCCATGTCAGACATAAACTGGAACGATTACTCTCTTGAAACGCAAGCTATAAGAGCAGGTCATAAACGAACTCATGAAGATGAGCACAGCATGCCCATTTTCACCACGTCTAGTTATGTCTTTAAAAGTGCCGAAGAAGCCTCATTACGCTTTACGGGGCAAATACCCGGTAATATTTATTCTCGTTTCACTAATCCCACCGTCAATGCTTTTCAAGAAAGACTCGCATTGATGGAGAAGGGTGAACGCTGCTTAGCGTTTGCTTCAGGTATGGCGGCGATTATGGCTGTGGGTATGGGCTTACTCAAAACAGGCGATCATATCGTTTGTTCGCGCAGTGTTTTTGGCAATACGGTCATCATGTTCCAAAATTATTTTAGTAAGTTTGGTATTGAAACTGATTTTGTTGATTTAATAGATACTGCCGCTTGGGAAGCTGCAATTAAGCCGAATACTCGTTTTTTATTTCTAGAAACACCGTCGAATCCCTTAACTGAAATTGCCGACATTTCGCAGCTGGCCGATATCGCTCATGCTCATGATTGCTTACTGATTGTTGATAATTGCTTTTGCACGCCTGTATTGCAAAGACCCTTTGAATTAGGTGCCGATATCGTCATCCATTCGGCGACTAAATATATAGACGGCCAAGGCCGATGTGTAGGCGGTGCTGTTATCGCCAGTGATGAAATCATAGAAAAATTCATTTACCCCTATTTACGCACGGGCGGCGCAACTATGAGTCCTTTTAATGCCTGGGTGTTTTTATCCGGCTTAGAAACCTTGGCAGTTAGAATGAAAGCGCATTGCGATAATGCCTTTGAGTTAGCGCTATGGTTAGAGCAACAACCTGGCGTTGCTAAAGTTCATTACCCAGGATTGCCTTCACATGCGCAACATGAATTAGCCAAACGTCAACAAAGCCATTTTGGCGGCATCGTTAGTTTTGAATTAGCGGGAGGTAAGGAACATGCTTGGAAAGTGATAGATGCTACTCAAATGATTTCAATTACCGCAAACTTAGGCGATGTTAAAACCACTATCACGCATCCAGCAACGACTACCCATGGTCGGTTAACACCAGAAGCAAGAGCAACAGCGGGCATCAAAGACGGTTTGGTTAGGCTATCGGTAGGGCTGGAATCTATAGTCGATATTAAAAATGATTTGTTAAAGGGTTTAGGCGCGTAAATACTACGGCTACCAACTTAAGACGGGACGGTTTAGCTCAACCGTTCATTTTTAGATAGGGTTCTTCTAAGCGCAGACAAAGGGCCAAAGGCGAAGGGTTAAGCCTAGTATCTGTCACGCCTTAAGTTGCTAGCCTCCTAGACTTAATCTTTCGCCCTGAGCCTTTCGTCTGGGCTGAAACTGTCCCGCTTTAAGTTGGTAGCCAAGACTACGTTATGACATGTTAATTAAACGATGACTATTGACGTACTTTGCGTAGGTCACGCCTCTTATGATCTGATCTTTTCAATAGATCATCATCCTCTGGCTGATGAAAAAATATCTGCATCGGGCTTTGTCGGTATGGGTGGAGGGCCTGCTGCCAATGCTGCGGTAACTGTCGCCAAACTAGGATTTAAAGCCGCTTATGCTGGCTATCTTGGTTTAGACATTTATGGTGAGCACCATTATCGAGAATTGCTAGACACTGGTGTTCATAGCGATTTGATTATCAGAGGTAATTTTCCAACCCCCTTATCGAC
>CAMDOP010000057.1 GCA_945903675.1 Crenothrix polyspora | reverse complement strand
TCAGAAGTTGCTCATCTGAATATTGATAATCTAATTTCATATAAATACCATTACTAAGTTATTGAAAATGACGTTGTTTTGTAACACCTTACCCAGTTATCAAAGAAAAAACATAGCTTAGTTCAAAGTAGCATCGATAACTGGGGATAAGCCCCTACGTCATATAACTTGCCTTGCATACAGCCTTTATCATTATTATTTCCAGATACCATATTAGGAATTGATTGGATTGACAGGCTAAAATACCAATCCAATCACTATTCCTACTTGTAACACTATCTCCGATATTAGATTTAACCGATTTCTGAAATAAAGCAAATTAATGGCATTGGAATTAAATACGAGCTTATGCTGAAAATCATAAGATGCAAATTGTCAGCTCAATATATTATTTGTGTCATAGGAGTTTAACCCTAGGGTCATATTGCTTACGCCCTTTTTATAGGGTGTATTTTATAAGGGCGTATGCAATACGCCACTACCGGCCATCACCACAATTTTATCATTTATGATAAATAAAACTTATGTAGATACCTATGCTTCAGGTGGGGGAGGATATCAAAAAACGTCATTAGCCTATTACAATAGAGTGGTCTCTATTGCCATTACAAATTCAATTGCTATAATCAGACATCAATGATCAAATTTGCAAAAAATTAACTGCATATTCAATAAATTAACAATTACCCATTAGCTGATAGATGACTAAAATTACTGATTTATCACAATTGGATTTGAATGGCACTTATACGTATGCAGATTATTTGTCTTGGCAATTCGATGATGCTATCGAACTGATTAAAGGCAAAATTATGGCGATGAGCCCTGCCCCAAGTTCCGAACACCAAAGTATTTCTTGGCGTCTAAGTGGTGCATTATTTATTTTCTTTAAAAATAAACAATGCCGTGCTTTCGCGGCCCCCTTTGATGTGCGTTTATACGACCGTAAAAAATCCATCATCGCTAATAAAGATATTTTTTCCGTCGTACAGCCTGATCTTTGCGTCATTTGCGATAAAACTAAAATTGATAGTAAAGGTTGTTTAGGATCTCCAGACTGGGTTATAGAAATTTTGTCTAGGGGTAATTCCAAAAAAGAAATGCAGCTCAAATACCAACTCTATCAGGAGAGTGGCGTTAAAGAATACTGGCTGGTTTATCCAGGTGAAAAAGCAGTCCATCAGTTTGTATTGGATGAAGATACCAATAAATAACAACTGCTTGCCATGTACTCCGGCGAAGATATCGCCACCCCGCAGTTATTTCCTGATTGCCAAATTGATCTACGTGAAGTGTTTGAAGATGAATGACCATCGTCTAATACGGCCATACGGTTGTTTAATCTGTAAGCAGTATTCGCGTAGCTAGCAATCCACCACAAACGGAGCAATAATTTAACCCTCACTTGGATGCTTCCTTGTGAGGTTTTTTTCGATTATTTTCTAGCTTGCGAATGTGTGGCGGATTGCTAGCGCGCCCTGTTAGAACAGGCAGTCAGGTAGGGTGGTCAGCTATTTTCTGCCCACCACGTTTAACCAAAAATGGTGGGCAAACGATAAAGCTGCTTACCCATCCTACGGACTGCCCACAGTTAAGCAAAAAAGTAAAAATTTGGAGTGTTGAGCTTCAACTGTTGTGTTTTAAAACAGCTAAAGCAGTTTTACTCCAAACATAGAGATTCCTTATCTGTGGGTCGTGACGCTCAGCATGGGAACGACATACTCTTCTATTGATAATATTAACCGCTATAAATCATAGTGAGCCACGATGAACATACCCCGCCCCGATCCTGATGAATTACTGGCTCGCGTCAACCGAGAACAAGCTAAAGCACATCGTGGCCATTTGAAGATCTTTTTTGGTGCGGCAGCAGGTGTGGGTAAAACCTATGCGATGTTACTGGCCGCCAAAGAAAAACGCGCTGAAAACTGTGACATCATCATCGGCTTAGTAGAAACGCATGGCCGCAAAGAAACGGCGGCTTTAATGGAAGGCTTAGAATTATTGCCGCCCAAACTCATTAACTACCGCAGAACTCTCTTTAAAGAATTTGACTTAGATGCTGCCTTAAAACGTAAACCCTCTATCATTTTGGTTGATGAACTCGCCCATAGCAATGTAGAAGGCTGCAGGCATCCCAAACGTTGGCAAGATATAGAAGAATTATTAAATGCTGGCATCGATGTTTATACTGCCCTCAATGTACAGCACTTAGAAAGCCTTAATGATGATATAGGCCAGATTTCCGGCATACGGGTCTGGGAAACCGTACCCGACACCGTATTTGAAAGTGCTGATGAAATCGAGCTAGTCGATCTGCCTCCTGATGAATTGCTAGATCGGCTTAAAGACGGCAAAGTGTATTTACCGCAACAAGCGCAGGAAGCTATCAAACATTTTTTCCGCAAAGGTAATCTGATCGCCTTAAGGGAACTGGCGCTGCGCCAAACCGCTAGTCGGGTTGATGCGCAGATGCAAGATTATCGGGAAACGAATGCCATCTCAGAAGTTTGGCCAGTCAATGAACGCATTATGGTTTGCATAGGCCCTAATGCCTTAGCGGAACGGCTAGTTCGCGCTGGCAAGCGTTTCGCCACCAGCTTACGTGCCGAATGGCTGGTTGCCTATGTCGAAACGCCAAAATTACAACGCATATCGGCTGAAAAACGCGATAGCGTGTTGCGCGTTTTACGTTTTGCCGAACAACTGGGTGCAGAGACCATAGTCATTAGTGCACAGGATATGAGTGCTGCCATTATCAAATTGGCCAATGAAAGAAATGTCACCAAAATTGTCATAGGCAAACCAACTCGTCGCGGCTGGAAACCTTTTCTGCTGGGTTCCTTAGTAGATAGTCTCATTAGCGATGCGCACAATATTAATCTTTATCTATTAGGCAGCCCTATGCCTGAAACATACAACAGAGATAAATCAGAAAGTCTACTGTACCGCAAAAACCCGTTACCAGGAATCAGCCTTAGACTAAGCTCCCAAAAAAATAGCCTCTGGCCTTATGTCGGTGCACTAGGCGTAACGATTATCTCTACACTAATGTCCTATCTAATGTTAGGTCGGTTTGAGCTGGCTAATCTCATTATGGTGTATTTGTTAGGCGTGGTGTTTATTGCCAGCCGTTTCGGCCGTGGCCCTTCCCTCTTTGCTTCTTTCCTAAGCGTTGCCACATTTGATTTCTTTTTTGTGCAGCCTTACTTTAGCTTTTCGGTTTCTGACAGTCAGTATTGGATCACCTTTATGGCCATGCTGGCCGTGGCTATAATAATCAGTCATTTGATGGCCAATGTACGCTCCCAAGCCAAGGTGGCCTCACACCGAGAACGCCGCGCTTTGGTACTCTATGCCATGAGCAGAGATATGAATGCCGGCCAAAGCGAAGAGGAAATCCTGCGTTCAGCCGTACATCACCTTTACACCGAATTTTGTAGCCAAAATGTTATTCTCTTTCCTGATAGCAATGGTCGTATTATTTACCCTAGCGGCCCTGCCCTGCCAGAATCTTTACATGCCGCAGACCTAAGCGTAGCGCAATGGGTGATGGATCATAATGAACTTGCAGGCCTTGGTACGCATACTTTACCAGGTGCAGAGGCGGTGTATTTCCCACTCAGCATCAAATCTACGGCATTGGGCGTTTTAGTGCTATTGCCCGTTCATTTACGCCGCGTGTTTCTACCCGAACAACAAAAACTATTAGAAACCTTTATCGGGCAGATTGCTCAGGCAATTTTGCGTGTTCGTCTTACCGAGCAAGCAAGAACAGCACAAGTAGAAATGGCAGGCGAACACTTACGCAATTCGCTACTGAGTTCTATTTCTCATGATTTACGTACACCGCTGACCACCATTGTAAGTTCAGCCAGTACTCTAGTTGAAGAAGACCAAGCCTTAAAACCCGAAGATAAACTAGAACTATCTCGTGCCATATATGACGAAGGTTTGCGTATGGCAAGTTTAGTCAATAATATCCTCGATATGGCTAAATTGGATGCGGGCGCGATGCAGCTTAACAAAGAAGACACGCCGCTGGAGAATATTATAAACAAGGTGCTAACCCAGTTACAAAAGCGACTAGCAGGTCGGCAGCTTAGCGTTAATTTACCAACGGGTATGCCCATGCTTTATGCCGATGCTCTGATGATCGAACAAGTGTTAAGCAATCTATTAGAAAATATACTGCGTTATACGCCAGAGCTAAGCCCTATAGAAATTAGTGCAAAAACGACTGAGACTACCGTAAACATTACGGTAGCGGATCAAGGTCCAGGAATACCAGTAGGCTTAGAAGATAAACTCTTTGAAAAATTTTATCGCGTGCACCCTGGAGTTGCTCAAAGTGGCGTAGGTCTTGGCTTATCAATATGCAAGGCCATAGTTACAGCACATGGAGGTAGCATCTATGCACAAAATAAGCCGGAGGGTGGTGCTGTGTTTTCCATTACCCTTCCTCAACGTGGTAAGGCGTTATCGTAATTATTCACCCCTATTCCATTAGTAAAATAACGATGACAAAATAAGGCAGTTTAGGTTAACAGCGTTATCGTTAACCTAGTGACCATCTAATAAATGAACTATAATCGCTAACGTGCTGTACCATTTCAAATTGTTCGAGCGTTGAATTACCAATCAATTTCATTAGAACAAAAATAATTATTTTAAATGTTATTACTACCTAAGAAATTGAATACATGATCACGACTATTACCCCCTACAGCGACCTCCGCAACCGAGCCTCTGTTGGTGGTAATTATGATGGTGTGGTTCGCATATCTATTAATGGATCTTATGGTACAGGCACTTTACTCTTCGATGGCAGGGCGGTACTAACCGCAGCACATTTATTTTCAAAAGTCTCCTCCAGCAGCATAGCCACCGTCATTTTTGATACCAGCACTGGCCAACAGACGATTAACTCTACTCATATTGAAGTTATACCCAGCTTTGATGTTATCAATTACAACAACGACCTTGCTTTAGTCTGGTTATCAAGTTCGGCACCCGTATCGGCCCAACGCTATGAACTTTATCGTAGCAGCGATGAAATAGGTCAGACTATGACCATGGTGGGATATGGGACTCCAGGCACAGGTAACACTGGTATATTGACAACTTATAACGGAGATAAATTGCGATTAACTGCCAGCAATCAATTTGACGCTGATGGCGCCACACTAAAAACCGCTCTTGGAACGCAACTTAGTTGGACTCCAACAGCTAATCAACTCATTGCTGATTACGACAATGGTAATAGTGCCCAAGATGCTTTAGGACAACTCATTAATAAACTGGGGCTCGGCCTAGGTCAAAATGAAGGCATGATTTCTACCGGGGATAGTGGGGGGCCAGCTTTCATTAATGGCATGATAGTTGGTATTGCCAGTTATACCGCTAGTATAAGTCTAGGCATTATACATCCAGACATTGATACCCTAAAGAATAGCAGTTTTGGCGAAATTGGGGCTTGGCAAAGAGTGAGCAATTACCAACAATGGATAGACCAGACTATTAGGTCGCAATATGTAGATGCTCCCACAAAAACAGAGCAAGTAAAGACATCTATTATTGAAGGTAACAATGGGACTACGCTCAATTATTTTTTGCTACAAGTCACAGGGGTGCGTACTGATTCGGCTCAACTGTTATCTGTAGACTATACTACCCGAGATGGGACTGCTATTGCTGGACAAGATTATCTGGCGACTAAAGGTACACTCGTACTTTATTCCAACGAGAATCAAGCAGTAATACCAGTAGAAATTATTGGCGACAATATTTATGAACCCAATGAAATATTTTATTTAGATGTATTTAATCCCGTAGGTGGAAGCTTCGGCACTGATGTAATTAAGCTCACGGCCGTTCGCACTATCGTCAATGATGATATTGCCTAAGAATAATATTAATATAAAAACATTAACTTAACGGATATAAATCACTTTTTATATCTAACCTTATTCACCCTAACTTATTAACAGGATAACTCATGAAAACTCGCGCCGCAGTGGCATGGAAAGCAAACTCACCTTTAGTTATTGAAGAAATTGATCTACAAGGCCCACAACACGGTGAAGTCTTGGTCAGAATGGTGGCGACCGGTGTCTGCCATACTGATCTATTCACGCTATCCGGTGATGACCCTGAAGGTATTTTTCCTACTATTCTAGGTCATGAAGGTGGTGGTATCGTCGAAGAAATCGGTACCGGCGTCACTACTTTGAAAGTAGGCGATCATGTCATACCACTTTACACACCTGAATGTGGCGTATGTAAATTCTGTCTTTCTGGCAAAACTAATTTATGTCAGGCTATTAGAGCGACTCAAGGCAAAGGTCTTATGCCTGATGGTACTACACGTTTTTCAAAAAATGGTACGCCGATATTTCATTATATGGGTACTTCTACCTTCTCCGAATACACGGTAGTCCCTGAAATTGCCTTAGCTAAAATCAATAAAGCCGCGCCCTTAGAGAAAGTATGTCTTTTAGGTTGTGGCATTACTACTGGTATTGGTGCTGTATTAAATACGGCTAAAGTAGAACCTGGTTCTACCGTTGCTATCTTCGGATTGGGCGGCATCGGCCTATCATGTGTTCAAGGTGCGGTAATGGCAAAAGCCGGACGCATCATTGTTATTGATATTAACGAAGATAAGTTTGAAATGGCCAAAATGCTAGGCGCCACTGACTTTATCAATCCTAAGAAATATGATGCGCCTGTTCAGGATGTCATTGTTGAGTTAACCGATGGCGGTGTTGATTATTCTTTTGAATGTATTGGCAATGTCCACTTAATGCGCCAAGCCTTAGAATGCTGCCATAAAGGCTGGGGCGAATCAGTCATTATTGGTGTAGCAGGGGCTGGCCAAGAAATTTCAACTCGACCTTTTCAATTGGTTACAGGACGCGTTTGGAGAGGCTCTGCCTTTGGTGGCGTAAAAGGCAGAACTGAATTACCCGGCTATGTTGAACGCTATATGGCGGGTGAAATAAAGATTGATGAAATGATCACCTTCACCATGCCATTGGAAGAAATAAACACCGCCTTTGATTATATGCATGATGGTAAAAGCATACGATCTGTCGTCATTTTTTAGGATATAAATACCATGATTACTATTGAATTAACAAAAAAAGCAAAATGTTTTGGCGGACGAGTGGAATACTATACTCATGCCTCAGTCGCTACCAAAACTCCAATGACCTTTTCAGTCTTTATCCCTGAAAGTGCGGCGACAAAAGCAAATAAACCAGCAATTATCTGGCTTTCAGGCTTGACCTGCACCGAAGAAAACTTCATCACTAAAGCAGGCGTGTTTCCTTGGGCTAGCGAGCATGGTATTACGGTCATATGCCCCGACACATCACCACGAGGCACTGATCTACCAGGTGAACATGACAGTTACGACTTTGGTTCTGGCGCAGGCTTTTATCTAAACGCCACAGCACAACCTTGGTCAGAAAATTACCACATGTATGATTATGTAGTGAATGAAATCACAGACATTCTCTATAGCAACTTTTCAATATCGAAAAATAATCTAGCTATTTCTGGCCATTCCATGGGCGGACATGGTGCCTTAATCATGGCTTTGAAAAACAGAGATAAATTTAAGTCAGCTTCTGCCTTTTCACCTATTGTTAATCCAATGAACTGTCCTTGGGGACAAAAAGCCTTTTCTCTTTATTTGGGCGAAAACAAAGCCGATTGGGAGCAGTACGATAGCTTGATGTTAGTTGAAAAATCTGAGTCCATTCCGCCTATGTTGATTGATCAAGGGCTGGCCGATGACTTTCTAGCAGAACAGTTAAAAACCGAGGTTTTTGCCAACAAAATCAGAGATAAAGGTTTTAGCGACCATTGCACTATCCGCATGCAAGAAGGTTATGATCACAGTTATTTCTTCATCACCAGCTTCATTAAAGACCACATGGACTTTCATGCGAGCCATATATGTCGTGATTAAATAGTCATCATACGACTTCCCTGCTAGAACTGCTGGGAAGTCGTAACCATGGATGGTCTTCACGATGCCGGTCGGGGTTTGCAACCCCGACCGAAACGTTTAGATCATCAATAACTTCGAAACCTTCAACGTAAAGAACGGGGTTATAAACCCCGTTCTTTACGTTGTATTTCTACCCCGTTTTTGATAAATACATAAACATTAAAAATATGCCGATACCTATAACTAACATTGCAAAAATAGCCATCATAACTCTCCTATTTCTTTTGTTTTTTGCTTAATTTTACTTATGACTACAAAACCAGCAAAAATAAACAACATCATAAAAAACACACACATCCAAAATAACACACTAATATCACCACTTTTAAATAGCGTACCTAATGCACCACCAGTAGCAATAAGAAATGCACTTAATAAACTCAATGCTGTTCTCAATGTATTTAATGACTCTTTAATTTCATCAATCTTTGCCATAACCATTGCTCTAAATTATGTTTAAGCAATTCTACCACTAATCATAAACAAAAAATCCCCATAGATTTAAAATCGTGTGCTCCGTATCTGCATATCGATGCCGATCGGGGTTTGACTTTTGTTAATTGAGCGTATAATTCAGCTCTGCTTTTTAAAACAGCTGAAGCTGTTTTACTCCAAACACACGTTAACTTCATTTAATGGTAGCAAGTAGCCTCGATAAACGCAGCGGAAGGTATTCGTTCTCGACAAAAAGATAGTTTTTTATGACTGATAAAGGCGGAGCATAAGTATCAGTGGATTCGCAGGTGATACTTGGAAACCATAATATTCATAAAACATTTTAGCTTGGTCATTCAATGCCGGCACAAGTATCGCTCTAACACCTGTATTTTGAGAAACCATCAAAGCCCGCTTAACTGCATCTTGCAAAAGAGAGCCTCCCAACTTCAGCCCCTGTGCCTGTGTAGACACAGCAAGCCGCGCTAAAACCATCACGGGGACTGGATCAGGCATATTACGCCGAACAGCACTAGTCGCCATTTGATGAGCGACTGCACCCGCCGCCATAGCGTAATAACCTAGCACTTGGTTGCTCTGATCGGTCACCACAAATGTTCTACTAGCCCCACTGACTTGATTAGCCAAAGCCCTTCGTTTAAGCCAATCATCTAGCAAGTGTTCACCACATTGAAACTTATCTAGTTGGTGACTCTTATCAAGTGGCTCAGGGGCATTAAACTGAAGACTCATTCTTTGCCTACATCCCACGGCGCTTTGACAGCCATGAGCCGTTCTAGCCCAATGTTATGGGCTGGTGGTGCATCAAGCATGGCTATAAACTGTTGGTACTTATTATCATCTAAACTAAAAAAGACTTGGTCAAGCACGATGGTCTGCGCTTTATCACAGGCGGCTTCCAGCATAAAATCTGATCGGTTTTTTCCCAATAATTGCGCGGCGTAGTCAATGAGATCACGTTGCTCAGCCAACGCACGTAAATTGATAGCAGCATTACGCATAAATTCCTCCTTAATGAATACACAAAAGACTTATAAATGCTACGGCAACGTATAGCTAACGTCAATACATGAGGGTTTAATTGTCATTACTACTTCGTGCCGATCGGGGTTTGCAACCCCAATCGAAACGTTTTGATGCTTCAATACCTTCAATACCTTCGAAACCCTAAACATTAAGGACGGAGTTACAAGTCCCGTCCCGCTTCGGTGCATTTTAAAACAGCTATAGCTGTTGACCCAAACACAGGATAACTTAACTTAATGGCGCGGAGCTCATGCCCCTGCTGACAAATTAAAATCCATTTCCACCTTGCCATTAACGAGCTTTAAGTTGGCATCAAACTCTGTATCTTTAGTGGATTTAAAACCTTTCAACAGACCTGTTTCACCCTCAGTGAGTAATTTAAGCGCTAATTCTTCTGTGATGGCTTTATGGGCAATAACTTTCCAGATGACCGCCTTACATCCATTACGCCATTCGCTGCAACTATAGGCTTTGCTGGTTTCAATAATTTTACCGTTACACAAGGGGCAATCGGCTAATACTGAACTGAGTTGTTGCACTGGCTGATTTTGTAATTTGTTAAAGATTAGCTCGCCTGAAGGCTGCAAAATAAGTTGCGCGGCAAAGCTGTCCTTATCAACTTTGAGTAGATAGGCCTTTAGGGTACGACCCATTTGTAGGAGTTGGCTGGCCATGTCACGAGTAATAGTCACGCCATAGTGTTGTTTCGATAACACATATTGGCAACCGGCTTTCCATTGACTACAGCCATAAGCTTGTCGACCTTCAATAATCGGCTGCTGACAACGTGGACACTCGCCTAACTGACTATCGTCATAAAGCAATTTTTCAGAGGCGTCTTTTAATTGCTGGGTAAACTGAATAATCTCCGCCATAAATTGATCAGGATCATAAGCATTCTGTTCTATTTTCTTTAGCTTAGCTTCCCATTCACCGGTCATGGCCGCAGACTTCAAACGGTCATCGGCGATAATAGCTATCAAGTGCCGACCTGATTCCGTAGACAAGATTAACTTTTTTTGGCGTTGAATATAATTGCGTTTAATCAGACCTTCAATAATAGATGCTCGCGTAGCAGGAGTACCTAAACCTTTTTCCTTTAGGGCTGCTTTAAGCTGCTCATCGTCACAGGTTTTTCCGGCTGACTCCATGATGCCTAATAAACTCGCTTCATTATAAGCTTTGGGCGCAGACGTTTTACCTTGGCTAATATGGGGTTGATGAGCGCCGGTTTCGCCTACCGTAAATACTGGCAATAATTTTACATCCTCAGCTTTAGAGGCTGAACTAGGTGCTGTGTTTTTATATAAGACCTGCCAACCTTCTGCTTCGATGACGGTACCTGCGGCCTTAAATTTGGTTTTCTGTACTGCGGCTAAGACCGTGGTGATCTGCTTTAAACACGGTGGATAAAAGGCGGCGATAAATCTTAACACGATGGCGTCATAGACTTTCGCTTCATCGGCGCTCAAGTTATTGGGCAGCGTGGTGGTTGGTATGATGGCATGGTGATCTGTAACCTTGGCATCATTAAAATAACGTTTACTAAGATCTAAGCTATCCAGATTTAATGGTGCTATCTGCTTGCTAAAGGTTTGACGCAACTTCTCCAACAAAGGTTTGATGCTGGGCTTCATGTCTAGCGTTAAGCAGCGACTATCAGTACGAGGATAGGTGACGTGTTTTTTTTCGTACAACTGCTGTGTGAGCGTTAAGGTTTGATCGGCTGTCAAACCATAGCGAATGTTTAGATCTTTTTGTAATTCAGTTAAATCGTAGAGTAACGGTGGATGAACGGTCTCGCGCTTACCTTTAACCGATGTTATTTCAAGCGGATGCGGCTCTATTTGCTTTAATAAACTATCAGCCTCTGCTTGTTGCTCAAAACGACCACCGACATACTGGAAATCAACGGCTCGATACAGGGTATATAATTCCCAGAAATCTTTAGGGACAAACTGAGCAATTTCTAAATCTTTTTGCACTATCAGTGCAAGCACCGGTGTTTGTACGCGACCAATAGTCCATAAACTTCCATATTGACCAAACTTAAGTGTATACAAACGCGTGGCATTTAAACCAACAATCCAATCAGATTCACTACGACACTTTGCGGCACGGTAAAGACCTTCATAGGCACTACCCAGCTGTAATTGGCCAAAGCCTTTTTGGATGGCTTCATCTGTTAAGGAGCTAATCCATAAACGTTTAATAGGTTTTTCTAAGCACTCAGCCCACGATAAGATATAACGAAAAATTAACTCCCCTTCCCTTCCGGCATCGGTCGCACAGATGATTTCATCAGCAGGCAAAAATAAGCGCTTAATAATATTGAGTTGTTTTTGCGCGGACTCATCACCGCGTGCTTTTAAGCCAAACGGCTCGGGTATCATCGGCAAGGCGTCTAAGGACCAACGTTTCCATTCCTGGCGATATTCATCGGGCTCTTTAAGTTCAACTAAATGCCCAAAGGCCCACGTAATTTGATAGCCATTACCCTCAAAATAACCATCACGTTTTTGATTAATATTGAGGCAGTGGGCGATATCTCTAGCGACTGAGGGTTTTTCGGTGAGTATAACTTTCATGAAGACATCAACAAACAGCGGAGAGATGGGGCATTATCTTATGACAAAAGAACTTGGGTAGGTTGGGCTGCGTGCTTTTCGCAACCCAACATTGACGGTCGATTGTTGGGTTAACGATAGAGCCGTTAGCCCAACCTACGTTGCTTTATTTTCAATTATAGCCAAGCGCTCTGCTTCTATACCTAACAGAAACTCACCTTTTAATAGACCCAACAATTCTTTGCCAGCCATGCTGTAGCGCCAACCGTGTAATAACAAGCATTCTTCATCTTCATTAAACATCAAGACTTCCAAATCCTTACGCGTAGCCAGTATGGTGGGATTAAGTGCATTTTCTTCGGCTCGTATGCGTACCAAGGCGGTTAAAATATCTAAAATGGCTTCTTGTTGCTGTGTTTTTTTTGCCGACCTATCTTTTTCATTTAAAGGTAGCGGCGGACTCACCTTAGCTGCACTAATTAATGAACACAGTTCTTTGCCATAACGATTTAAGGCGCGCTCATTAAGTCCGCGAACATTGGCTAAGTCTTCAACCGTTTCAGGCTGTAATTTAGCTAAATCAAATAATAACTCATCACGTAACAACCAACTTTTAGGTCTATCTTCAGCTTGTGCGGTTTTTTCTCGCCATTGCGCTAAGGTTTGAATAATAGATAATTGTTTACCCGTCAGTTTGTTTTTGCCTTTAATTCTAAGCCAAGCTTTTTCAGGCTCAACCACATATTGCGCAGGATTCGTCAATTCGGCAAAGTCTTGTTTTAACCAATCAATACGTCCTAATTCGGTTAACTTCTTTAACATGATTTGATATATCTGACATAGATAAATCACATCATCCGCCGCATATTCAATTTCTGCTTCGGTTAAAGGGCGTTTACTCCAATCTGCTCGAGTATGAGCTTTATTTAAATTAATACTTAATAAGCTAGACACCAGCATGGCATAGCCTGGATTATCTTGAAAACCTAATAAAGGGGCTGCTATTTGGGTATCAAAAATGGGTCCAGGTAATTTACCGGTGGCTTGATGAAATATTTCTAAATCTTGCCGACAAGAATGAAAAACTTTGACGATAGCGGGATTTTCTAACGCTTCATAGAGCTCACTCATATCAGACAAAGCGATAGGATCTATGCAAGCCACCCATTCAGGTGTGGCAATTTGTAGCAAACAAAATTTAGGATAATAAGTTTTTTCGCGTAAAAACTCAGTATCCAGTGCTAACCAAGATTCTTGTCTAATCTGCGCACAAAGTGTAACCAGTTGCTCAGGCGTATCTATATATTGGATGGGTGTCATAAATTTAGAAGCAGGTAGTATTATAGCCGGACATTAAGAGAAGCATGGTTCATGCATGAATTACATGGCTAATACATCTAAACCCGCATGTTCTTCAATGAGTGTTTCTGGTATAGACTCACCTCGCATTAAGCCCGCGAAATCAAATAACTGTCTATCCGCCAACTGTGAAGGCGAAACATTTTGCAAGCTGGTAAAGATCGTTTCTAAGCGTCCAGGAAACTGTTTATCCCAAGTCGATAACATCATCTTCATGGCTTGTCTTTGCAAGTTAATCTGAGAGCCACATAAGTTACAAGGAATAATAGGGTAATCTCTAAATGCTGCGTAACGCTCTATATCTTTTTCACGCATATAGGCTAAAGGCCGGATAACAATATTCTTTTTATCATCACTTAATAGTTTAGGCGGCA
>CAMDOP010000056.1 GCA_945903675.1 Crenothrix polyspora | reverse complement strand
GGAAGTACACGTAATTGGCAAAGAATCGAAAAGGTTCAGCTTAATCCAGATAAAGCCAAAGAAGCTGATGTCCAAGATATAGATATTCAGGCAAGAAAAGTAGCATAAGTTTTAACAGCCGAGGCGACAACTACATTGACAATTTCCGGCTTTGATAAGTTTTTTTATGTATTGCTTTAAGCTTATTGTCATAGTGCTTACCTAATGATAGATGTGGTTTCGGAAGTGATGTAATGTTTTAATATGCAGTTCTTAAAATTAGGAGGCCCCACCCATGCCATCAATAAAGGTATTAATAAAGTCCTGAATCTTATCACCCACCCGCTGCAATATGGTTTTTCGTTCCAGTATCTTGGGTTTGAAACTTAAGGCATTACCGATATCTTGCTGTTTTGGTAACCGATTATAAAAGCCATAATTCCTAACTATCTGCTCTAATTGTTCTGGTAACATTTTTTCTTCGGTACACAGTGCTTCAAATGCTTTTTGCTTATTCTCAGACCAGTAATTTTCAAACTCATTAATGACATTATCATTAGGCTTCAAGGAGGGTAAATTTTCAGCAACAAACTTCTCAATCAATTCACGTTTACTACGAAGTTGAACTTCTCCAGCCACCAAATCAATAATTTCTTTTTGGCGTTTCTGCTTCTCTTCTGGGTCAAGGCTCTTGTTGAGATTAACCAAAAGATTAAGAATATAAGCGACATTGATTTCATCACGATGAATAAGTTCTAATTCAAAATCTATATCATCTAGTACAGATGTTACGTCAGTCTCTCTTTCTTTCTTGACCTTATCGGAAATATCAAGGTATTTGCTTTTGTAATCTGCAAATTCTTGAACTGGCAGCGTTAAATCATCATCCTTGAAATCAGAAAATGAGGTTAATACATTCTTAATTCTTAGCAGTTCTCTAAACTTAGTAACAAATTCAAGTTCTGCATTCTCATCGGTTAAACTATCTACACTGGCAACGGTTGGCGCTATCTCTAATAAAGCGGCTGTTGCTTCATTAAATTGAGTAACATAATCTTCATAGGGTTCAAGTAGAACCGTTTCCTTGGCATTCTTATTACTGAATAAAGCAATAGCTTCATCAGTAGCCGCTTTTAGGTTTCTGAAGCAGATGATATTACCTTGTGATTTTCGGTCATTCAGTATGCGGTTAGTTCTTGAGAATGCTTGTACCAAACCATGAAACTTTAGATTCTTATCAACATAGAGTGTATTCAGACGTGGACTATCAAATCCTGTTAGAAACATATTTACCACTAGCAAAATATCAACTTGTCCAGCACGAACTCGTCTGGCAATATCTTGGTAGTAGTTGTAGAACGATTGATTATCATTAGTGGAATAGTTGGTGCCAAACATGATGTTGTAGTCCGCAATAAACTCATCTAACTTATAACGGCTATTCTGATTAATCTTACCTTCAACAACAGGTGCTTCTTCAGAGATTAAACCATCGGTTAAACCATTGGCATTGGGGTCTTCTTCATTCGCTGCATAACTAAAAATAGTCGCTATTCTTAAAGGTCTTATAGCACCTTCTTGCTGTTGCTTGAATAGCTCATAATACTTAATTAAGGTCTTAACACTGCTGACACAAAACATGGCAGTAAAGTCAGGCGATTTGGTCTTCTGGGTATGATAAGCAAGGATGTACTCGGTTATCTTGCCAAGTCGCTGGGGACTGTCTAGCAGTGCCTTTGTATCTATGGCTTCAACTTTGACATCAATATCGGTGGCAATATCTAATTCATTAGCACTGTTTTTTCGTTTGTACTTGCCGACATATTCAACGGCAAAACGCAGCACATTCTCATCTTTAATGGCATCTACAATGACATATTTGTGTAAGCATTCGCCAAACAAATCCTTGGTGGTACGTTGATTGGCATTGTCCGCAAAGATAGGTGTACCAGTGAAACCAAACATCTGAGCATGGGTAAAGAATTGGTTAATGTTCTTATGGGTATCCCCAAATTGACTACGATGACATTCATCAAATATGAATACAAACTTCTTATCTTGTAGATGAGCCACATGATTTAAATGTCTTGGATTCATGATGGCATTATTGAGTTTCTGAATGGTCGTCAGAATCAGCTTGGTGCTGTCATCATTCAGTTGCTGGACTAAGGTATGGGTATTGGTCGTTTCATCAACACTACCTATGCAGAACCCATTAAATTCTCGTGCAGTCTGGTAATCTAAGTCCTTTCTATCCACGACAAACACCACTTTATGCACCTTGGGCATCTTCATGATGATTTGACTGGCTTTAAAGGAAGTTAAAGTTTTTCCAGAACCAGTGGTGTGCCAGATATAAGCATTGTCATTGCTGTTCTTAACTCTATCTACCAACGCCTCAGTAGCATAGAACTGATAAGGACGTAGCATCTTGATGATTTTCTCTTCGGTCAGCACCATATAGTGCGTCATCATCTTCGCAATGTGACAGGGTTTTAGAAACTCGGCACTGAACTCATGTAGGTCAGATAGGCGATTATTTTCTTTATCCGTCCAGAAGAAAGTTTGATTAAAGGACTGTTCTTTGTTGTTAGAGAAATACTTGGTATTAACACCGTTACTGATGATGAACAATTGCACATACTGGAACAGAGCAAATCCAGCATCATAGGAATTATGTTGATAGCGATTAATTTGATGGAAGGCGACCTTTAACTCTGCACCTCTGCGCTTTAATTCAATCTGCACCAAAGGCAAACCATTTATCAATAGCGTCACATCATAGCGGTTCTTACGCTTACCCTGCATGGTGATTTGATTGGTGACTTGAAACTCATTCATGCACCAATCATCTGAATTCAAGAAGGTCAGATAAATGGTTTCTTCATTGTCACGTTTTAGGGCAAATCTATCTCGGAGTATCTTGGCTCTATCAAAGGTCGTGCCCGTATTTAAATGAATCAGAACTCGGTCAAATTCAGTGGAAGTAAGTTTGATACCTTTATTATGAATCTCTAATTGGCTTTTAAGATTTGCCAGCATTGCAGCTTCATCATCAATGACGACAGGGGAATATTCCATGTCCTTTAATTGACTCATCAAGGCTTTTTCTAACTCATATTCAGATTGAAGTGTAGTCATGATGGCTTACGTAAATATCTGTTGTAACAAACCTTGCTTGTATTGCTTTACGGCATTCAGCTGGGCGTGATTGTTGGTGATTTTCTCGTTTATGGCAGTGAGAAAGTTAGCTATTTTGGCTTGTTCTTTAATAGCAGGATATGGAATATTTATTTGGGAGTACTCTGAAATCCAATACCGTTTATGCTCATCACCGCTTTGAAAGTCAATTTGTTGCATAGCAGAATAAATATAATTGATATTAACTCCATCCTTTTTACGCAGAATTTTCATGGCTGATGATTTAGCTTTAAAAGAAAATGGTACAAATTTAAATGCCGTTGTGAAATCATCAAAAATAATTACAGGGAGACCTTGTTCACAAAGCCCAACAGTTTCATCTGTATAACCAAGAATAAATGTTTTACCAGCTGTTAATACTGGCGTTTTAAAATCATTAGAATACTTCGTAGACGAAACTAAATATTTCGTAGGCTGTTCGTAATCTAAAACCTCGCCTAAAGCTTTCTCTTTCCACTCTGTAAACTCTTGCCCATCATCATCTTTGAATCGTAACTCTTGATTGTATATCTGCTGCATCACACCTTTTTTGTATTGAGATAATAAGTCAGATTTTTGGGTGATCAATGTGATTTTTTCATCTACTGAGGTGAGGAAATTGGCGATTTTAGTTTGTTCAGGGAGTGAAGGGAATGATAACGGTAAATTAGTAATTATTTTATTGGAGCTATGTTTTACAGTTGTGCCAGATGCAGTCTTTTTAATTTCTTTATGATAATTTTCAGTTAAGAAAAAATTCATCAAAAAAACTTTATTTAGAGTTACATCATTTTCAATCCTAATTATTCGTTGATTAAGTAACACCTCACCATCATCTATTTTTAATAATAATGGCTTTCCTAAAAGCTCACAGTTTTGATTTAAATCAGTTAATAGTAATAATAGGTCACCACTATTAGAAATATATTTTTTATCACATTCTTCTGATGTAAATTTTAAGTATTCATTTGAAAAATTTCCGTAGCCAGTTTGAGTGAAATTCTTTGGAATTACTAATTTCTTACCCTCTTTTGCAAATAGCTCACTACTAAAAGGATAGCCAGATACAATCTGAATTATTTCTCCAAGTTTTTTCTCTTCCCAAAAACCGCTAAACTCCTTAAATCTTAAAGCAGGAACACTCATGCCTGCTCACCTTTCACAGAAAACGGTGGTTCAATCCCTAATTCCAAACAAAATGAGGCAATGGTTGCATCGGTTTTACAACTGCTCTTATCCAAGGCAATTAACTGTTCTGATATTGCACCTAAATCAATAGCTGCTTTGGCTTCAAAGGTATCCACATATCGTGGAATATTCAGATTGTAATCATTAGCCTTAATGCTTGCCAAAGTGGCTACATGACTGTATTTCTCTTCATTAGTCCATTCTTTGTAGGTATCAACAATTTTTTGTATATGCTCGGGTCGCATAACATTTGTAGTTTTAACTCGTTCAAAATGCCGACTGGCATCAATGAATAAAACATCCTGCGGATTCTTGCGGCATTTCTTGAATACTAATACTGTTGTTGAAATAGCTGCACCATAAAACATATCGGAAGGTAAGCCAATCACAGCATCTAGGCAGTTCATCTGCTCTATTAGATATTGCCTAATATGACCTTCTGCTGCGCCACGAAATAACACGCCATGCGGTAATACCACTGCCATAGTTCCTTCTTCTGACAATTGATAAATCATGTGTTGAACAAATGCCATGTCGGCTTTGCTGCTCGGTGCTAACCTACCATAAACACTGAATCTATCATCATTCATGTGCAGTTGGCTGGCACTCCATCTTATAGAAAATGGTGGATTAGCCACAATAGCATCAAAGCGCAATTCTCTATGCTGGGGTCTTTCTAAGGTATCTTCTTGCTTGATATCAAAATCAGAATAATGCACGTCATGCAAAATCATGTTCATTCGCGCCAAGTTGTAGGTGGTGCGGTTTAGTTCTTGCCCATAAACCATATCAACATGAAGAGCCTCTCTCTTTACCCTTAACAATAAGGAGCCACTACCACAAGTAGGGTCATAGACATTTTTAAGTTTTTGTTTACTGGCAGTGACTAACTTGGCTAGTAACGTTGATACGGGTTGTGGAGTATAAAATTCTCCTGCTTGTGCACCAGCACCACTGGCAAATTTACCAATCAGATATTCATAGGCATCACCTAACACATCCGCAGTTGCATCATCCAGATTGAAGTCTATCTTATCTAAATGCACTAGCACTTTGGTTACCAAGTCATTCTTATCTTTTTGTGTGCGACCTAATTTAGACGAGGTCAAATCCAAATCTTCAAATAGATTTACAAAGTCATCGGCACTATCAGTCCCCAAGGTGCTTTGCTCTATATTCTTAAGAATCTTGGTAAGGTCACCCAGAATGAAGTTATGGCTATCACCCATGCCTTGGCTATCTAATTGATTGCTTCCTTTCATGGCAACGGCATGAAAGGTCTCAGAGGGCTTTAAGAAGTAGCCTAATTCTTCAACAGATGCTTCTTCTAATGCAGCAATATAGGATTGACCATCAGCTGTGTTTTCTTGCAGATCGGCAAACTTAAGATTTTCTTGTGCTAGTTCTGCATTGGCAAATCGCTCAATCTTTTCTGACAGATATTTGTAGAAGATGAACCCTAGAATGTAGTCTCTAAATTCATCTGCCCCCATGTTGCCACGAAGCTCATTAGCAATATCCCAAAGTTTTTGTTGTAGCTGCCTACGCTGTTCTTCTGACATTAACTTCCTTGGTTAAGTTTGCATATAGTGTGTTTGGGGAAAACACCTAAAACACTACTAATTCACAGTATACTGTGAAGACAAATATTACCAAATAGTTCAAAATATTCCTAGTATGCTAGGAATAAAACAAGATGAATTCGCATTAGTAGTTGGAAAGGTAATCCGCGAAGAACGGAGGAGGGTAGGTTTTACTCAAGAAGAACTGGGGTTTGAAACTGATTTACAACGAAATTACATTAGTTTGATGGAACTAGGTCGTCACCAACCAACAGTATCAACTTTATTCAAATTAGCGAAGGCATTGAAAACCACGCCAAATGAACTTGTATTAGCTATTGAAATAAAGTTGGAGCAAGGTAAGAAATAGATATGTCTGTATTTGAACTACGGTTTGAATTTGAAATGTAGTTATTTTTCTTGGAGAGATCCAATATCATCTAAAACACCAGTTTCTTTCATACGTTCAACAAGAACTGCCGCGCGGTTGTATCCAATTAGAAATTTTTTCTGAATATCAGCTATTGAATATTTGTTAGATTCAGTAACAAACCTTACCGCTTCATCATATAGCTCATCAAGATCAGTATCGTTGTTTAAATTAATATTGGTATCTGGTGTAGCTGGCATAGTCGGCTCAGGAAATTATTGTTTTATATTAGTAATATTGTACTTTCAAGCTTAGCTTTGGACAACAGCTATACTTGCGGAATACTTTGCGATGAGCCTTCTGAAGAATATCACTTTTTTTGGGATGATGGCGCGTTGGGTGTTTTGTGTGGTTTGGAATTAAGAATAATGAGCTGGCTTTTTATATTTCAGAGCCTCTTTTTAAGTCATCTAAATAGTCACTCCAGTGTTGCATCATTTTATGTCTAGCAGGTAAATGCGCTGTACGGTTATAAGCTCGTCCGTTTGGGTCTTTAACGGCATGTGCTAATTGATGTTCTATAAAGTCAACTCTATACTCTAATACCTCGTCTAGTATTGTTCTTGCCATTGCTCTAAATCCGTGAGCTGTCATTATATTTTTACCGTACCCCAGTCGTTTTAGGGCAGCATTTAGTGTGTTTTCACTCATACATCTATCGCCTCGTGGATTGCGTTCAGAAGGAAATATAAATCTTCCGTGTCCTGTGAGAGGGTGTAGTTCTTGAAAAATAGCAATGGCTTGTTTTGAAAGCGGGACAATGTGCTCTGTTTTTGTCTTTGATACAAAAAAACGCCACTCGCTGTCATCAAAATTTATGTGTGCCCATTCTGCTGCTCTTAATTCTCCCGGACGAACAAATAATAGTGGCGCAAGCTTTAGTGCGCAAATTGCTGATAGAGAACCGTTGTAGCCGTCTATAGCTCGCAGAAGCTCTGCTACATCTTTGGGTTCGGTGATAGAGGCGAAGTGCTCTCCTTTTGCCGGTGGGAGAGCTCCTCGCAAATCTGGAGTAATATCTCGGGTAACTCGGCTCGTTGCAACAGCATATCTGAATACTTGCCCACATATCTGTAAAGTTCTATGAGCTGTTTCTATAGTTCCTTTGTCTTCTATTCTTCTTAAGCAGGTTAGGATATCAATAGGTAAGATATCAACGATAGGCTTTACTCCAAGCCACGGGAAAACATTTCGCTCCAGCATTCGTTTAGAGCGATTGTTTTTATCTTCCCAGTTATTTACTTTTTTTGAGCCCCATTCTCTCGCGATAATTTCAAAGCTATTTAATGATTGTGTTGCTTTTGATGATTTAACAGCTTTTTTGTATTCGCTCGGATCAATTCCTTCTGCGATTTGTTTTCTTGCTGTATCTCGTTTTTCTCTAGCATATTTCAATGTTGTTTCAGGATAAATCCCTAGTGCTAGTGTTTTTCGCTTACCGTTAAACCGATAGTCAAGCCTAAAATATTTACTGCCGTTGTTGTGAACAAATAAATACATGCCTTTCTCGTCTGGGAGCTTGTAAGGCTTATCAGGTAAAGGTTTGGCTGCTTTAATGGCGGTATCTGATAGTGGCATGACGGTATAAGGAATGTCAGAAATGAATATACCGACACTTATACCGCCATTAATGTCGGTATGTCAATGAATCTTGTTGGATGTTATGGGCATAAAAAAGCCCGCTAAGTTAAGTAACTCGCGGGCTTAATATACTTACTTGGATCTCTTTGAATTCATTTTTGGAGGCTGCGGGCGGAATCGAACCGCCGTAGATGGCTTTGCAGGCCACTGCATAACCATTTTGCTACGCAGCCATAAAATGTGAAATAAAAAAGCCGCGAAATAACGCGGCTTTTTTATTAAATATTGGAGCGGGAAACGAGATTCGAACTCGCGACCCCAACCTTGGCAAGGTTGTGCTCTACCACTGAGCTATTCCCGCATTGAATTTATCTGGGTATTATAGGTATATTTTGAAGTCTGTCAAACTTTATTTATTGGATATCAATTGCTAAAGCCCAAGCTTCAGTACCTTTACAATCACCATCCTCTACTTTCACCTTAGCATAAGCATTTTGTTTACCAAAAGCGTCGGCAAAGTCTAAGACAGATACTTGAGTACCTTGAGGCATGTGTTGGCATGCGCCGCTTCTGTCTGCTTCTTCGGTATCATCATATGAGGCTATGGCGCCAGGTGTTGAAACTAAACGAACTGTTGCCGAAGGGTCATAAGCATTGGCGCTCTTTAGTGAGTAGCGTTGGCCTACCGACAGATTTATAATTTTGGGGCCAGAAAGGCTTGGTTTTGAACCATTGCCACCTGATGACATCATCAAAACAAGTAGAGCAGCTACGCCAGCAATAGCACCAAAAAACACTTTTGGATTTGTTTCTTTTAAGCTTAGAAACGAAGAAAACAGATTGCCGGCAGTACTTTTAAGTTGGTCTGCAGCGGATCCGTTATTGGCTTCTGATTGTTGTGGTTGGATAGTTTCTTCTGGTTTTGCGTTTTCTTCATTACTCATTTCTCATCCTCACGATAATGTAATTGTATTTATTATTCTAATGAATGATTGCTTAACGAACGGGCAAACTTTATCAGCTATCAAGTAGATGCCTTTGATTTACTCATTTGTTACTTCTTTATACTTAAATGAAGTGTTTGTTAACAAGCATTTACTCAGGGACTAAACATACCACGAACAAAAAACTTTTCAAGTTCTTTATAAATAGAGTGGATTCATGGTTATAAATAATTCATGTAGGCATTGTCTTTAATTCTTTATAAGTCATTTGATTGTCTCTGACGATGAATCGGTTTTATTTTTAAGATAGGAAGATATGCTATCTGAGGGCAAAGTCAGAGATGGTTGATAAATGAAGCTGATCCTTTAGCGACTGCACTTAAATAACAAGCAGGCGTATGAAGTTCGTTGTGCAAGTTACCATTTAATCAATATTTGTAATGGTAATTCCTGAGTTAAAGCAGCACAAGTCACGTCATTGAGTAGGCGACCTTAATTGTTATTTGTCAGTCGCTTAAATAACAGGGATTAGTATTTACTTAATGAGGCTGCGGAGTTGGAACGGGCACAGGAACAGGTACGAGAGTTGAGTCTTTAACAATGGCGGGTTGATTAACTAATTCCAATTTTGCACGACGATTGCCTTCACCATAAAGCGTAAAAGTAATCATAACTAAAACAGTGGTTATGATAAGAATTAAAAATCTCTCGGGTTTTTTCATAAAGAACAGTGGCCATTGAGGCTTGTACATGCCCGTAATGAAAAAAAGAGCTGTCCATATTGCTAGGTCGAAGGCGTAGTTTACCATTTATAGTTACCGGTTAAAGTTCATTTAAGATGCGTTACATTATTATTCAGATGAGTGGTTATTTGCAACATTCAACTTAAATTGAAAAAGTTCCTGTCATAATTAGGGACTTATAAATTTTAAGTTTCGTAGCAGACATTTTTTATAATTAGCAATAGTATTTTCAAATAACATAAAAAGCCTTTATAATGCCGAGCTCAATGGAGCACTTCGCTCCTCCTTGCTTTACCTTCTTTTTAAGACAGAGAGGGGAGGCTTAACCGAAAGGAAAAATAATGCGACATTATGAAATTGTCTTTTTAGTCCATCCTGATCAAAGCGCTCAGGTTCCAGCGATGATTGAACGTTATAAATCAACAATCGAAGCGGCATCTGGCACGTTACATCGCTTAGAAGATTGGGGTCGTAGACATTTAGCTTACCCTATTAAAAAAGTTCATAAAGCTCATTATGTGCTAATGAATGTTGAGTGTGATCAAGCGACATTAGAAGAGCTTGAAAGTGGCTTTCGTTTTAATGATGCTATTTTGCGTAGTATGACTTTATTGCAAAAATCAGCCATAACTGGACTATCCATTATTGCTACATCAACTGCAGAAGAAAATAAAGCCGCTGAATCCAGAGCTAAAGACGCCGCAGCAAGAGAAGCGGCTGTAGTGCCAGCAACAGGCGATATTGATGAAGAAGTTGATTTAGATGATGTTGATTTTGACGCTGACGAAATCATCGCTGATTAACACTATAACTTATTGGATTTAAGGAAATTATCATGGCACGTAACATCAGACGCAAAAAATTCTGCCGATTTAGCGCAGAAGGCGGAACAGAGATTGATTACAAAGATTTAGATTTATTAAGTGATTACATCACTGAAACAGGAAAAATTGTTCCTAGTCGCATTACAGGAACTAGCGCTAAGTATCAAAGACAGCTTTGTGTTGCTATTAAACGCGCACGTTTCATTGCTTTGTTGCCGTTCTGCGACGCACATAAATAGAGGCTGAGAGGAGGATGAATTTTTTAGCGAATTATATTATGCGAGGTAGAATACAAGCCATGATAGTGGCTTCTACGCTTGCCTTATTGTCGCTAATGATGCCTCCAGTCAGTGTTGTAAGTTCAGCAACGATTGCTTTAGTCACATTAAGACGCGGTGGATATGAGGGCCTGACTATTTTAGGTTGCTCTAGTGTAGCTGTTGGCTTATTAGGCTTTTTGATACTAGGTAATTTTCAGTTCGCATTGCTTTATGTATTGGTGCTGTGGTTGCCTGCTTGGTTAATTTCAATTGTGTTAAGGGAAGGGCGACATTTATCTCTAGCAGTTGAAATTGCGGTATTAATCGGTGTAATAGGTGTTTTTGGCTTTTATCTTTATGTCTCAGATCCTGTCGAGATGTGGAAAGCAGTGCTTACACAAATGATTCCGGCTGACGCACCTGTTGTAGATATTCAACGAACTATTGATACTCTTGCGCATTATATGCCTGGAATTATCGCTGCAGGCTCAGTATTTGGCTTGCTGTTTGGTTTGTTTTTAGGGCGTTGGTGGCAGTCGAATCTTTATAATCCTGGTGGTTTCAGGTTAGAGTTCTTGTCTTTAGATGCAAAGCCGAGGTTATGTATAGCTAGTTTAGCTATCGTTGCAACTGCCTTTATAAGTACTGGAACCATTGCTGAGATCGCGTGGAATATTAGTATTTTGCTTTTTGTGTTATACACAGTAATTGGAACGGCTATATTACATTCCGTTTTTTTAACTAAAAAACTAGCACGTTATATGGTAGCAATGCTATATATCACCTTGTTTTTGATACCACATGCTATGCTTCTGGTTGTGCTTATTGGCTTAAGTGACCCGTGGCTGAATTTACGAAAAAAAAAATCGAATCAACACACGCCTGATGGCGTATAAATAATCGGTTAAAACCGAAAGATGAGGATTAAAAGATGGAAGTTATTCTTCTTGAAAAGATAGCAAACCTAGGTAACCTAGGTGATCGTGTCACGATTAAATCAGGATACGGTAGAAACTATCTCGTTCCACAAGGTAAAGCAGTTGCTGCAACAGCTAAGAAAATTGTTGAGTTTGAAGCTCGTCGTGCAGAGCTTGAAAAAGCTGCAGCTGAAAAATTGAGTGTTGCTCAGAAGTTGGGTAATGATCTAAGTAAACTTGAGGTTGTAATTACCCATAAAGCGGGCGATGAAGGCAGATTGTTTGGTTCAGTCGGTACCTTAAATATTGCTGAAGCGATTACTGCGGCTGGTATTGCTGTGGAAAAACATCAAATTCGTTTGCCGCATGGAACTATACGTCATATTGGCGAGTATTCCATCGACATTAATTTGCATTCTGATGTAATCGTTACTTTATCAATAAAAGTTGCTGCTGAAGCATAATTTATTAAGGTCAAGGGATTAAGGTGAGAGGTGAAAACACTAGTTTTTCAACCTTTTACCTTGAGCTTTGAGCCATGCGTTATTTCTATTCCAGTTTATTTTATTTAGTTATACCTTTTATACTACTGCGGTTGCTCTGGCGCAGTATAAAAGCCCCCGCTTATCGCCATAGATGGCGAGAACGTTTTGCCTTATACAATAAAAGTTATCCACAAGATGTCATTTGGTTTCATGCCGTTTCCTTAGGTGAGGCAGAAGCTGTATTTCCCTTAGTAAGACAAATTCAAAAGCAACATCCAAATGTAGATATATTAATTACTACAACAACACCGACTGGATCAGTTCGTGTTAATGCGGTAATGCAGGACACCGTTATTCATGTGTATTTGCCCTATGACATCCCAGATGCAATTAACCGATTTATGCGCTGTTTTAAGCCTAGATTGGCGGTCATTATGGAGACAGAGATCTGGCCGAATCTTTTCTTAGCCTGTGGAAAAAGAAGAATGCCCTTATATATCATCAATGCTAGATTATCTGAAAAATCTTCACTTGGTTATCAAAAAATTCCTACCCTAGTAAGACCTGCTTTAGCCCAAGTGACTCTAGTGGCGACTCAAACTGAAGATGATGCTACACGATTTATAAGCATTGGTGCAGACAGTACAAAAGTTAAAACATTAGGCAATATAAAATTTGATATTAAAGTCCCTCAGGAAATTATAGAACAGGGCATACAAATAAAAATTGATTTATTTTCTGGACGTTTTGTATGGCTTATAGCGAGTACTCATAGAGATGAGGAATTAATATTTCTTGGTCTTTATTTAGAGCTAAAAAAGACCATTCCTGAATTATTGTTGGTTATAGTTCCTAGGCACCCAGAGCGATTTTATGAAGTCAGGAAACAATGTGAACAGCTGCAATTGCAAGTTGTTATGCGTACAACAGAAGTAAGGGTTAGTGCAGACACTGATGTCTATTTAGCAGATACCTTGGGTGAGTTAAAAATGCTTTATGCCACTGCTGATGTGGCGTTTGTTGGTGGTAGCATGGTACCCAATGGTGGACATAATATATTAGAGGCGGCTGCTGTTGGAGTTCCCATCATGTTTGGTCCATATATGTCTAATTTTAAAGAAATTGCTCGCGGAGTATTGGCAGCAAATGCGGCGATACAGTGCCAAGATAAAGAAGCTTTAATACTTAATGTATTGATGCTTTATCAACAGCCGTCATTCAGAGCAACGTTAGCGGAAAATGCCAAAGCCTTTGTTATTCAAAACCAAGGGGCAACTGATAAAATATGTAAGGCTTTGAGTATTGAAGTGGTAGAATAAAAGCTAAGTTGTTTCGTTAGGATTTTATTGGGGTTGTTGTACATATTTCAACAATTTAGATGCTTTACTACCCTATTTGTTATTGAACGGAGGCCACTAAAAGACTGCTACCTATTCCTAATAACTTAATCTTATCGCACTAAATCATTTGTTTTAAGTTGAGTAACTTAACGTTCAAGAACGTTCAAAGAAACGAATCAATAATCTTAGCCAATTTTCCAGTAACACTATGATTCCAAAATATATATGGCATTAATAGGATCAATATATTGTGGGGATGTTATTTAGTTTCAATGCCAACCTAATTAGTTTTCATTCGACAAGAGCCGCCATAATGGACGGTCATATTCAGTCATTACATTAAGAATAAAATACTGCTATGCGCGATTTCGTTGTACTTATATTTTTAATTGCTTGCATTATTGCAGCCTGGAAAAAGCCTTGGTGGGGTGTATTGTCACTCGC
>CAMDOP010000055.1 GCA_945903675.1 Crenothrix polyspora | reverse complement strand
TCAGTAATAATGAGGCGATCATCAGGTATGTGCTGTTTTAAATCTAAAGTCGTGTTTAATGACGTTTGAAAAGTACGCAGATTACGATTATTAATGCCTATTAACTTAGTTTCAAGCTTGAGTGCACGCTGTAACTCATCAGCATCATGCACTTCTACTAAAACATCCATACCCAGCTTTGTCGCAGTATCCGATAATTCATGAAGCTGGCTATCTTCAAGAGCAGCCACAATTAATAGAATACAATCTGCACCCAAGGCGCGAGCTTCATAGATTTGATAGGCGTCTATCATAAAATCTTTTCTTAAGACCGGTAACGGACAGCGCTCTCTAACCATCTGCAAATAAGCCTCTGATCCCTGAAAAAACTCTTTATCGGTTAATACCGATAAACAAGCCGCACCGTTCATGGCGTAATCTTGACCTATGAGTACCGGCTGAAAGTTTTCTCTAATAACACCTTGACTGGGAGAGGCCTTTTTTATTTCCGCAATAATAGCCGGCTTCTTAGCAAGCACCTTATAATTTAGCGCATTATAAAATCCTCTAGGGCGCTCTACGCCACTGGCAATGTCTTCAAGATTAGCTATGGACATGCCGGACTTACGTCTGGCGACTTCTTCAACTTTTTTTGCCAGTATGGTTTTTAGAATATCGGGAGTTTGAGTCATGAGTATTGTAATTATGAGGTTTTTGAATACGCAATTAATGCGTCGAATTTGGCTCTAGATTCACCACTGGCGATAACTAGCTGTGCTTTTGCTATGCCGGCCGCCAAGCTATCGGTAATATTTGCCGCATAAATGGCAGCACCCGCATTAAGCTGAACTATATCACGCGCCGCACCAGCTTGATTATCTAACACAGACTTTACCATAGCCAAACTGTCGGCCGCATTTTCCACCGCTAGCTCATTTAAATGTGCACGCTTAAAGCCGAACTGTTCGGGCGTAATGGTATAAGTTGAAACAGCGCCACCTTTAAGTTCAGCAATGGTGGTCGCAGAAGCAATACTGATTTCATCTAACCCATCTTCCGCATTGACCACTAAAACATGCTGGCTACCGAGTTTTTTTAATACTTGCGCCAGAGGCTCTACCCACTCTTTTGCAAAAACACCCACTAATTGGTTGGGTGCGGCAGCAGGATTAGACAAAGGTCCTAATAAATTAAATAAGGTTCTAACCCCCATATCTTTTCGCACCTTAATCGTATGCTTCATTGCGCCATGATGCTTAGGGGCAAACAAAAAACCGACGCCGATTTCATTAACACACTGCGCGACTTGTTCAGCACTTAAGTCAAGATTGACGCCAGCAGCTTCGAGTACATCGGCACTGCCACAACTACTGGATACCGAACGATTACCATGCTTGGCGACTTGTCCGCCGGCAGCAGCAACGACAAAAGCACAGGTAGTGGATATATTAAACGTGTTCGCGCCATCACCACCGGTTCCACAGGTATCTATAATATGTTCACCGACAATGTTCACTTTAGTCGCTAATTCCCGCATCACCTCTGCGGCAGCGGCTATTTCATCTATGGTTTCACCTTTACAGCGTAAGGCGATTAAAAAGCCAGCTATTTGTGCATCGGTAGCATTGCCAGACATAATAAAACGCATCACTACACGCATTTCATCGGCATTAAGATTTTGCCTGTCTAGCAACTTTTGTATGGCGTGTTGTATGAGCATTTATTCTTATATATTTTTGATGGCAATAGAAAAGCTTAACGGTCTAAAAAGTTCTTCAGTAATTCATGGCCAAATTCTGTCAGAATCGACTCAGGATGAAACTGTACGCCTTCGATATCCAAGGTTTTATGCCTAACGCCCATGATTTCATCCAGCTCACCCTGTTCATTTTGAGTCCAAGCCGTGACTTCTAAGCAATCTGGCAAAGTTTCTTGCTCGATAACCAGAGAGTGATAACGGGTTGCCGTAAATGGATTATTTAAACCCTTAAACACACCAACATTATGATGATAAATCGGTGAAGTTTTACCGTGCATAATAGCTTTAGCATGGATGATATTACCGCCAAACGCATAACCAATACTTTGATGCCCCAAACAGACGCCTAAGATAGGAAGCTGCCCTGCAAATTTTAAAATGGTGGCAACAGAGACACCCGCCTCTTTGGGTGTGCAAGGTCCTGGAGAAATAACGATTTTATCTGGCGCTAGCTGTTCTATATCTTCAACAGTAATCTGATCGTTACGGACAACAGTGACATCAGCACCCAATTCGCCCAAATACTGTACAAGGTTATAAGTGAAGGAATCGTAATTATCGACCATAACCACTTTTACAGCGCTCATAATAGCTCTCCTTCTAAACCAGCTTCGGCCATACTAACAGCACGAAATATAGCGCGAGCTTTGTTCATGGTTTCATCCCATTCGTTAGTCGGTATGGAATCATAAACGATACCCGCACCGGCTTGTATATGTAAGACATTATCTTTTATAACGGCTGTTCTAATGGCAATAGCAGTATCTAAATTACCTGACCAAGCGATATATCCGACTGCACCTGAATAAATACCGCGCTTTACAGGCTCTAGTTCATCAATAATCTCCATAGCTCGTATCTTTGGGGCACCACTAACCGTTCCAGCCGGAAAAGTCGCGGCTAATACATCAAAAGCATTTTTACCCTGCTGCAGTGTTCCTGTGACATTTGAAACAATGTGCATAACATGAGAATAACGCTCAACGATCATTTTATCGGTTAATTGTACAGTGCCTATTTCAGCGACACGTCCCGCATCATTACGACCTAAATCAATTAACATTAAATGTTCGGCAAGTTCTTTTGGGTCTGCTAATAGTTCATGTTCAAGAGCAATATCTTGTTCAGGTGTAGCCCCTCGCCTTCGAGTTCCTGCAATTGGCCGCACAGTGACGGTATTATCTTCCAACCTAACTAATATTTCGGGTGATGAGCCTACGATATGAAAATCGTCCAGATTTAAATAAAACATGTAGGGCGATGGATTTAAACAACGCAAGGCTCGGTATAGATTTAAGGGTGAAGCGTTATATGGAATCGATAAACGTTGCGATAACACCACTTGCATAATGTCGCCATCGGTAATGTAATCCTTGGCTTTACGTACCGCATCTTCATAACCTTGTTGAGTAAAACCGGAAACAAAGTCTGATTCTTCAACGGTCCTAGGGCTACTGTGACTTTTTGGCTTGGCAGGCATATCACGTAAGCGCTTAGCTAATGCTGTTACTCGCGTCACCGCAAGATTATAAGCATCAACTTCATTGGGATTAGCATGAGTCAGTAACAACACCTTGCCTGATAAATTATCAAACACCAACATTTCTTCTGACACCATCAATAGAATATCAGGACACCCTAGCGCATCTGGCTTTTCGGCTCCACGCAGTCGCGGCTCTATATAATGTATCGTTTCATAACCAAAATAGCCGACCAAGCCACCATTAAATCGTGGTAACTCAGCAATATCTGGCACTTTATAGCGTAACTTAAATTGCTCAATCCATATCAACGGATTATCGTGTGTCACGGTTTCTAATAATTCGCCGTTTTTTTCCACCCGAATTTGATTGCCGCTGATTTTAACGACCGTTTGACAAGGCAAACCTATAATAGAATAGCGCCCCCACTGCTCTCCACCATGTACGGATTCAAATAAATAAGAATACGCACCGTCGGCTAGTTTTAAATAAGCACTTAGTGGCGTATCTAAATCTGCCAGAACCTCACGGCTAATGGGGATACGATTATAGCCTTGTTGGGCGTAGGTATTGAATTGTTCTAGGGTCATGATGGTTTTGTTATTCAACGTGTTTAAAGAGTATCGTACGAGAGTTGTACTCTAAATTGCTTTTATATCTGAATTCGCAGAATCATAATTAGTTCTTTATCTTTTTGGCATTAAGATTTGATATCAAACTAGCGAGGTAGGATGGGTAGAGGTGATAGCCGAAACCCATCTTAATCAATTACCCTATTAGATGGGTTTCGCTATCGCTCTACCCATCCTACAAAGCTAAATTAAACCGCTAATGCCAATTCCGCACGCATTTCATCAATAACTTTTTTGTAATCAGGCTGGCTGAATATCGCTGAACCCGCAACGAAAGTATCAGCACCCGCCGCTTTAATAGCTCGGATGTTGTCCGTTTTTACGCCGCCATCAATTTCCAATCGAATAGCCCGACCGCTGTCATCAATTCTTTTTCTAACCAACTTTAACTTATCCAATGCAGATGGAATAAATGATTGGCCGCCAAAACCTGGATTAACTGACATTAATAAAATGATGTCTAATTTATCCATGACATAATCTAAATAATGCAGTGATGTTCCTGGATTAAATACCAAACCTGCTTGGCAACCGCAATCTTTAATCAATTGCAGGGTGCGATCTATATGCACCGAAGCTTCTGGATGAAAGGTAATAATGCTAGCGCCAGCTTTAGCAAAATCAGGAATAAGACGGTCTACAGGCTCTACCATCAAATGCACATCAATAGGTGCAGTTACGCCATGTTTTCTTAAAGCTTCGCAAACCAACGGTCCGATAGTTAAGTTCGGTACAAAATGATTATCCATAACATCAAAATGCACGACATCAGCACCGGCTTTTAAAACGTTATCAACTTCTTCACCTAATTTGGCAAAATTAGCAGATAAGATGGAGGGGGCGATCCAGTTTTCATTCATGTTCTGTTCCTCTGTGTTAAACGGTTTATTATATCTTTTTTTTATCGGCTAATCTTCGTTATAAAATAACGCTGCGTGCCATCATACAGGAAACACAATCAATGAAACTAGTGACCTTTTCTCATAACAATCTATCCCGTGTGGGTGCAGTCATTGATGATGTCGTTATTGATAGCTTAAGTAACGCTAATATTCCTAATAATATGATTGATTTCTTGAGTGCTGGGCCACAAGCTTTGTTAGCGATGCAGGCCTTAATTGACAGCGGCCTAGGACGTTTTGATCTAGCTGATGTTAAGCTTAATGCTCCAGTACCTAGGCCCGGAAAATATCTGGGTATCAGTCTAAATTATGATGATCATATTGCTGAAACTGGTGCGGAGCAACCTAAATACCCCAGTTTTTTTACTAAACAAAGTAGCTGTGTGATTGCTCATGGTGATTTTATACACCAACCTAAAGTATCCGATAAATTGGATTATGAGGGCGAACTGGCTTTTGTGATCGGTAAACGTTGCCGACATGTCCCCATCGATAAGGCTCATCAGGTAATTGCTGGCTTTACTATTGCTAATGATGTCTCAATACGTGATTGGCAGGCACGCTCAGCAACTATGATGATCGGCAAATCTTTTGATACCTGCGGGCCCTTGGGGCCTTGGATAGTAACTCCGGATGAACTCGTTGATCCTCATCATCTCTCTATTAAAACCTGGATAGACGATGAATTGCGGCAGGACGGCAATACTCAGCAAATGATTTTTAATTGCTACGATATGATCGCTTATTTATCTCAAGCTATGACACTAGAGCCAGGCGACGTCATTACTACCGGAACCCCTAGCGGCGTAGGTGTAAAAATGTATCCGCGTGGCTATATGAAACCTGGCCAAACCGTCAGAATTGAGATCGAAGGTATAGGCACATTATCTAATGTTGTTATAGCAGAACCTGAAGCACTAACCTTGTAAAACAAGTCAATATGCGCGCAAGGTGGCTAGCAAATTAAGGCGGGACCGCTTCACTCAGACGAAAGGCTCAAGGCGAAAGACTAAGTCTAGGAGGTTAGCAACTTAAGGCGTGACAGATATTAGGCTTAACGCTTTGTCTTTTGTCTTTTGTCTGCTCTTAAGAGAACCCTGTCTAAAAGTGAACGATTAAGCTAATTTGTCCCGTCTTAAATTGGTAGCCCGCAAGGATTTAACTGCTTTTTCTAAGATTAAAAAAACTTAATTTCTTTTGCCAAGAATTATCAACTGGCCTTATAGGCAGAGGAAATAATACCGTTACTTTTAAGCCACCAAATTGGGAAACACCCAAAATTAAATCGGCATTATGAATCGCGGCAATACGTTGTACTATTGAAAAGCCAAGCCCCGTACCTTTAGCGGTATTGGCTGTTTCAACACAACGATGAAAACGCTCCAATGATTTCTCATATTGTTCAGGTGGAATACCGGGGCCTGAATCTTCAACACAGAGTTGTAAATATTTCTCCTGACCGGTTACGGTGATTAAAACATTACCTTTAGGAGGTGTATATTTAATGGCGTTATCTATAATATTGCGTATCAAGATAGCCACTAACGGGCCATTGACGATAACCGGCACTGCATTTTCTTCGGCAAATTCCATAAGAATACGTTTTTTATGAGCCTCAGGTTCTAAATCAGCAATAACGTGAACAATCTCACGACTAACCATAGTATTTTGTTTAGTCAAAAATTCGGTATTTGATTCAATCCGTGAAAAGGTCAATAGTTGCTGCACCATATAGGTCATTCTATTAACCCCTTGCTTAATACGCGACAGCGCTTGCTTACGAACTTCTTCATCGGTTGTTCTTAAAGCAACATGGGCTTGAGTTAGCAATCCTGCAAGCGGCGTTCTTAATTCATGAGAAGCGTCCGCAGTAAAACGACGTTCATGTTCAAAGGCTTGCTCTAACTGGACAAAAAGATTATTGATCTCATTAACAACAGGCACCATTTCATTAGGCAGTCTTTTAGCTGACAAAGGCTTGAGATAGCTAGCTTCACGCATAGCCAAGGCCTTTTCTAATCTATTAATTGGATTTAAAGATAAGCCTACAATAAACCAAATGACTAAACCTAAGATGGGTAAACCAACTAAAAATTGTGTGACTAATTGCGAAGATATTTCATCGGTTAACTCGGCTCGAATCTCTTCTTTTTGTGCGACACGGATAATATATTCTCCTGTCGAATTGGTAATATTGAACACATGCCAAATATGATCATCAATATTTGTTTCACTAAAGCCATGGTCTGCCGTAGAAAAAGCAAAAGTGGGCGCACTATCTGAACGTAATAATAAGCCATTCTTCTTGGACCATAATTGAAAGGCGATTTTTTTTTCATACTTGTGACCTAAGGCACTTGCTTGTAACAAATCGTCAAATATAGGCCATAACTCTACATCAAAATCAGTTTGATTAAGTCCATAAACAGGAATAGCTGAAGTGTTTTTTGAGTGCAGTACTAATCCATCATCTTGAGGCCAAAGCTGAAAAACTCTTCTACTGTTATATTTATGTTTTATTGCGTAGTCATTTAAAAACTCATCAGGTTTCTCTTGTTCTTGGTTAACATGCCCTGATAATGAACCTTCGCTCACTAAGCTTTCTACAAAAACATTAAGAACTTTTGCTGATTGCGCTAATTCTGCATCAAATAAGTTAGCCACTTCAGCACGTGTGACTTGATAACTAAGATAAGCGGTCACCCCCCAAATCAACATAGAGGCTGAAAGCAGCGTTACTAATAATAATTGGCGCAGAGAATAATTCATAACTCTTCGTCATTATCAATAATATAGCCCACACCTCTGACTGTGCGAATCAGTGTTGGGTCTAGCTTCTTTCTAAGATAATGAATATGTACTTCAACCGTATTGCTTTCTACGTCAGAATCCCACGAATAAAGGCTTTCTTCTAGCCTAGATCGTGAAACTACTTTACCGATGTTGCCCATTAGGAAACTTAGAATCTCAAACTCTTTTTGCGAAAGCTCTACTTTTTCATCGTTATAAATCACTAGATGAGAGGCTGGATCGAGACTAATGCCTTTATACTCAATAGTCGGTGCACTTCTACCTTCACTACGTCGCGCTAAGGCTCTTAATCTTGCGCAAACTTCATCTAACTCAAAAGGCTTAATAACAAAATCATCTGCGCCACTATCTAGACCTAGAACTCGATCAGAAATAGTATCTTTGGCCGTGAGCACCATAACGGGGGTTTCATCTTTACGCGCCCTTAATGCCTTTAATATAGACATACCATCCATATCCGGCAAATTTAGATCTAAAACGATTAACTCATAAGCATTCAGTTTTAAAGCTTCATCAGCCAGTTTGCCATTGGTTAACCAATCAACAGCATAACCTTCCATTTTTAAGCCCGCAACCAAGCCATCGCCGAGTATTTCATCATCTTCTACTAATAAGAGTCGCATTTATTCTCCGAAATCATTCATCAGTTATAAGCGGACAGACATGGCCACTCATTTAACTAAACTAGCTGTATTTTTATAGTGGCTTTACCATGCTGAGCGTAGCTATCTATACAAGTTTCTATCGAAGTGGAGCGATAAAAAAACACCGTAGGGGCGTATGCAATACGCCCCTACGATCATTACCACAATGTTGTCGCTCTTGCGTGGGAATGATAAAGTGACTACCTGTATTTCTAAGTGACTTTGCCATGTTGAGCAGGAACATCTCGTCTAGCGGCTCCCGTATAAAGCTGCCTAGGCCGGCCAATTCTTTGCTCAGGATCAGAGATCATTTCGTCCCAATGGGCAATCCAGCCCACTGTTCTGCCCATGGCAAACATGGCGGTAAACATATTAGTAGGTATACCTAGCGCATGTAAGACGATGCCTGAGTAGAAGTCGACATTGGGATACAATTTTTTCTCAATGAAGTAATTGTCTTCCAGAGCAATACGCTCCAACTCGAGTGCTAATTTAAAAATCTTATCATCATGTAAGCCCAGCTCTGTCAGAACTTCATGACAAGTGGCTCGCATTAATTTAGCGCGTGGATCATGGTTTTTATAAACACGATGACCAAAGCCCATGAGCCTAAAAGGATCATTTTTATCTTTGGCTTTCTTGATAAAATCAGGGATACGAGAAACATCACCTATTTCATTAAGCATATTGAGTACGGCTTCATTGGCACCGCCATGTGCAGCCCCCCAAAGACAAGCGATACCCGCAGTAATACAGGCATAAGGATTAGCACCACTGGAACCTGCCAAACGAACCGTAGAAGTCGATGCGTTTTGTTCATGATCGGCATGAAGAATTAAAATTCGATCTAAGGCACGTACCAAAATAGGGTTAGGTACATAATCATCGCAAGGCGTAGCGAGCATCATGCGCATAAAGTTTTCCACATAACTAAGCTTGTTTTGCGGATACATAAAGGGCAAGCCAGCACTATATCTGTGACACATAGCTACGATAGTCGGTACTTTGGCAATCAAACGAATAGCGCTGATCTCTCTATGCTTTTTAGATTTTATATCTAAGGCATCATGATAAAACGCAGATAAAGCACCCACTACCGCGACCATAATAGCCATGGGGTGAGCGTCACGACGAAAACCTTTAAAGAAATTGGTGAGTTGGTCGTGCACCATGGTATGCAAAGTGATAATGCCCTCAAATTCCTGCATTTGAGTTTTATCAGGCAGCTCACCATTCAGCAATAAATAACTGACTTCCAGAAAAGTACATTGTTCTGCCAGTTGCTCAATGGGGTAACCACGATAAAGTAAGATACCTTCTTCACCGTCGATATAAGTAATGGTTGAACTACAACTCGCGGTAGAAGTAAACCCTGGATCATACGTAAATAAGCCAGTTTGTTTATAGAGTGTTTGGACATCGATAACATCGGGGCCAATAGTTCCAGACAAAAGGGGAAGCTCACAAATAGGCTGAGCATCATCATTTAAGGTAATGCTGCGTGAATCATTCATAAATTCTCTCTTCTAAAAACGCGATGTTACCTTGATAATCCATAATGACTTAGCTGTTAGCAACATTAGCAATAGCTAGCTTTGCCAATTCAGTTATTTTAGCCCAATTTTTCTCTTTAACGGCATCTTCAGGCACCAACCATGAACCACCGACACAAGCGACATTATTTAAGCTGAGATAAGCATTGTAATTTTCAGGTGAAATACCCCCTGTTGGACAGAATGTCACTTGAGGAATCGGGCCGGCAATAGCTTTTAACATAGGAATACCACCTGCAGCTTCTGCTGGAAAAAACTTAAAATGATCTAAACCAGCCTCCATACCCACCATAAGCTCTGATAATGTAGATATACCAGGAATTAAGGCAATATTTCCCTCTTTAGCGGCCATTAGTAGTGCAGGCGTTAAACCAGGGCTAATAGCAAAAACAGCACCGGCAACTTCTGCAGCCTTTAACTGTTCAGGCGTAGTAATAGTACCGGCTCCAACAATCGCCTCTTTGACTTCCTGGCTAATCAGTCGAATAGCTTCCAATGCAATCGGGGTACGCAGGGTTATTTCTAAGACCTTAATGCCACCGGCTACTAAAGCTTTTGCTAACGGCACAGCGTCATCTAGGTTTTTAATGACCATAACCGGCATAACTGGGCCAGCGTTTAAAACGTCTGTAGGTTGGATTTTCCAATGCTTTGTATTCATGGCGTTACTCGATAGTTTTGTAGGTCAGGTTAGCGATAGCGCAACCCGACAAATATTTAAGAAATGATAGTTTAATCAACCAAAAACAAATTAGACGCGCCTGTTTCTGCAGAAGAGGCTCCTAAACGGAAACCACCAAACATCTCGCGCCCCATACCATAATGATGGTTCTTTGCTGAATTGGGCACTGGAATTCGTGCATTGAACTCAGCCTCATCGACTAATACATTAATGTTGCCGGTTTGTAAGTTCATAGAAATAATATCGCCATCAAGCACTTTTGCTAAAGGACCACCTGACTCACATTCTGGACACAAATGGATAACCGAAGGTACTTTACCCGAAGCGCCTGACATACGACCATCAGTCACTAAGGCCACTTTATAACCTTTATCTTGCAACACACCTAAGGGTGGCGTCAGCTTATGCAATTCTGGCATACCGTTAGAGCGTGGACCTTGAAAGCGAACGACGGCAACAAAATCTTTTTCCAATTCACCACGCTGAAAAGCGGCGAGCATATCTTCTTGATCATCAAACACCACCGCAGGCGCTTCAACGACATGATGATCAGCAGATACGGCAGACATTTTTGAAATACCTCGACCTAAATTACCATGCATCACATGTAAACCACCACCGGTTGCGAAGGGTTTTTCAACCGTACCGAGTACCTCAGTATCTAAAGATGTTTCTGGAACTGGCTCCCAAACTAAGGTATTGGCAATTAACTTAGGCTCATGACGATAGCTGTTCATGCCACGTTCATCGGCAACGGTGAGCAGGTCTTCATGCAATAAGCCATTGCGTAAGAGTTCAGCTATGAGCACACCCATACCACCAGCGGCTTGAAAATGATTTACATCCGCAGGACCGTTGGGATAGATTTTAGCAATTAAAGGAACGGCTTTGGAAAGCTGATCAAAATCATCCCAATTAAGCACGATACCCGAAGCACGAGCAATGGCGATTAAATGCATCGTGTGATTAGTTGAACCACCGGTTGCCAACAAGCCGATTACAGCATTGACGATGGCTTTTTCTGAAATCATATGAGCAATAGGCCGATAATCATCGCCCAGTGCTGTAAATTTTAATACCTGTGTTGCCGCCGCTTTAGTGAGTTCTTCACGTAACGGTGTGTAAGGATTAATGAACGAACTACCCGGCAAATGCATGCCCATGATTTCCATCATCATCTGGTTACTATTAGCTGTTCCGTAAAAGGTACAGGTACCAGGACTATGATAAGACGCAGATTCTGCTTCTAGGAGTTCTTTACGGCCAATCTTTCCAGTAGCGTAATCTTGACGCGCACGGGACTTTTCTTTATTGGTTAAACCGCTAGGCATAGGACCTGCAGGAATAAAGATAGCGGGCAAGTGACCAAAGCTAAGCGCACCTATTAATAATCCCGGTACAATCTTGTCACAGACCCCTAAGTAAATAGCGCCATCAAACATATTATGGCTCATGCCTACCGCAGTAGTCATAGCAATAAGATCACGACTGAATAAGGACAACTCCATGCCCGGTTGACCTTGAGTAATACCATCACACATGGCAGGAACGCCACCCGCAACCTGAGCTACGCCACCTGCGGCCCTAATAGCTGCTTTTATGGCATCAGGCGCATCTTTATAAGGTTGGTGAGCCGATAACATATCATTGTAAGACGTGATAATCGCAATATTAGCCTTTTGATTGCCGGTTAAATCAGCTTTTTCACTGGCACTACAAGCGGCAAAGCCATGTGCTAAATTACCGCAACCCATGCCTGAACGTATAGGACCTTTTTTAGCAATACCATCAATATATTTTAGGTAAGCAGAGCGAGTTGGATGGCTGCGCTCAATAATATCTTGAGTCACTTTTTCAATAATGGGGTGCATGGTGATTCCTTATATATTTATTTAATGGGGCTAGCAGCTTAAAGCATTACTGATGCTAGGTTTTCCCTTCGCCTTTCGCCCTGAGCCTTTTGTCTTTTCTCAAGAGAGCTCTATCTAAAAGTGAACGGTAAACCTAATCTGTCCAACCTTAAGTTGCTAGCCATTAGCGTTATTCTTCCCAAGCTCTGCCATCTCTGGCAATCAAGGCAACCGAGGCTACTGGACCCCACGTACCTGCAGCGTATGGTTTAGGCGCATCTTTATAATGATGCCAAGCATTTTGGATAGAATCAACCCAAGTCCATGCTTGTTCAATTTCTTCTCGACTCAAGAATAACGTAGGATTGCCACGCATCGCTTCTAAGACTAATTTTTCATAACCACCAAAAATTCGGCTTTCTTTGAAGGTGTCAGAAAAACTTAAATCCAAGCGCGTTTTTTGTAATTTAATGTGCTCATCAATACCGGGTATTTTATTGAGCATTTCGATTTCTACGCCTTCATTGGGCTGTAGATGAATAATCAATTTATTAGGTGGTAACTCACGAAAACTATCTTTAAAGATGTTGTGCGGTAGCTGTTTGAAATAAACGACAATTTCAGTACGTTTTCCTGTTAAACGTTTTCCAGTGCGCAAATAAAAGGGTACACCCGCCCAACGCCAGTTATCAATATCAACCCGTAAAGCCACAAAGCTCTCGGTAGTACTTTCTTTATTAGCACCGGTTTCATCTAAATAACCAGGAACAGTCTCACCTTTGATATAGCCCCCCGTATATTGTCCACGCACGGTTTTTTCTTCAACATTATTAAGCGTAATGGGACGCAGCGCTTTTAAGACTTTTATTTTTTCATTATGGATGCTTTCAGCTTCCAGATTAACCGGAGGCTCCATGGCAATAAAGGTCAAAATCTGCAACAAATGATTTTGTAGCATGTCTCGTAACTGTCCGGTTTTATCAAAATAATCCCAGCGACCTTCAATACCCACCTCTTCCGCCACCGTAATCTGAATATGATCAATGGTGTTGTGGCTCCAGTTAGTCGTAAAAATAGAGTTTGCGAAACGTAAGGCCAATAGGTTTAATACCGTTTCTTTACCTAAATAATGATCGATACGATAAACCTGTTTTTCAGTAAACACGCTAGCCACGACATCATTGATTTCTTTTGATGACTTAAGGTTGTGGCCAATAGGTTTTTCCATGACCATGCGTGAAGTTTCCGTCAACACACCGCAATGCTCCAAGCCTTGGCAGATATTTTTAAAAAGAAACGGTGAAACCGCAAAGTAATTGACCATGATGCGATGCTCTTGATCTATCACGGCATTTAACTGCTGGTATTGATCTATCTTAGTCAAATCAATTTTCAGATAAGACAAGCGTGCTGAAAAACGCTTCCATACCACAGCATCAATAGCGTCATTTAAAAACTCTTTCAAGCTCGTGTGTGCAAGCTCAATAAATTGTTCGTTTGTTAAACCTTGTAAATCGACACCGATAATACGTGTATTAGCCTCAATGAAATGGGCATTTTCAAGACGGTACAAAGAGATTAGTAGTTTGCGCCTTGAAAGATCACCTAGCGCACCATAAATAACTAAATC
>CAMDOP010000054.1 GCA_945903675.1 Crenothrix polyspora | reverse complement strand
AATCGATTAATGCATCCCTCCACCGAAGTAGAGCGTGAATATGCCGTGCGCATTTTAGGTGATGTTTCAGATGCAACACTGGAAAAATTAAAGCAGGGCGTAGCGCTTGAAGATGGTATTGCTAAGTTTGATGCGATTCGATTCTTTGGTGGAGAAGGTGCCAATAAATGGTATCACGTTATTGTTAACGAGGGTCGTAACCGCTTGGTACGGCGGTTATGGGAGTCTCAAGAAGTCGTAGTTAGTCGTTTGATGCGTGTGCGTTATGGACCTATAGTCTTACCAGACGGATTAAGAACACGTGATTTTTATGAATTGACCGATAAGGAATTGGACTTGTTATTTGAGTTTGCCGGTTTAGAAAGAGTAGAGCCGGAATCTCATGGAATCAAGCCTGAAACTAGGCGTCAAGGTTCTAGAAAAAGATAACATATTATTTTAGGACGGTTATCTGAAATCCAGACTAAAACATAAAAACAGTTTTAGTCTTTCAAGGCTGAGAAAGACAGGTCATCTGCAAATTTTAATAGGACTATACAAACGATGATTGGAGTGCTGGTTTGAACAAAGAGGGAGCTAAAGCTCGCAAAAACACAGCACGCCCATGGATGACCGTCCTTGATAAAATGGTTGCCCGGGATTTGCTAAAGACTTTTTTGGCCGGTTTATCAGTACTCGTCGTGATTATCGTCAGTCGGCAGTTTGTTCGTATTCTTGATCAAGCGATTAGCGGTCAGGTTTCCAATGAAACCTTATTAAGTATTTTAGGGCTAAAAACAATTGTCGCAATCGCGGAGTTTTTACCTGTCGCCTTATTTTTAGCAGTCTTGATGGTGCTAGGCAGAATGTACCGAGATCATGAGATGGCTGCTGTTTCTTCGGCAGGCGGTGGTTCTGGTGTTATTTATAGAGCTGTATTTATATTAGTTTTCCCCGTAAGCCTGTTAGCGGCAAGTATGTCCTTAGTTGCAGCACCTTGGGCAGAAACTAGCATACTTAAGTTGGTCATGCATGATGAAGAAACCTCTGAAACCAGAGGTATCGCAGCGGGTAAGTTTAGCGAATATAGTCAGGGCGATTTGGTTTTTTATGTGGAAACCATCAGTGCCGATAAAAAAATGCATAAAGTGTTCGTACAAAGTTTAGAACACGATAATACCAATGTCAGTGTCATTAATGCCGAAACTGCCAGAATGCAAGATTCAACTGATGGACGCTATATTATTTTTGAGCAAGGTGAGCGCATAAAAGGCCAACCAGGCAACTTAGATTATGTTATCGAACAATTTACTGAGTATGCCGTCAGACTAGATACCAAAACTCCTGCGCCTAGACCCGTTAATATGACCGCTGTCCCTAGTGAGATGTTATGGGAACTTAAGACTAACGCCTATATTGCTGAATTTCAGCGTCGCCTTTCTATACCTTTTGGCGCTATATTATTAAGTTTTATTGCCGTACCTTTGGCACAAATTTCGCCTAGAGGCGGTGTATACGGAAATATGGTGGTGGGCTTTTTAATTTATTTTAGCTATGGAAATTTGACGCGTATCAGTCAAGGCTGGGTGACTAATGGCACTATTCCGACTTGGTTTGGCGGTATTGGCGTTGATTTACTGTTATTTTTAATCGGTAGTCTTTTATTGGCCAGATTATATAGCTGGCAATGGTTGGTTTTAAGACTAAAAGGGCAGGTCGCTTAAGTGAAGGTATTAACAGGCTATATTGTTAAAGAAGTGCTTAAGGGCGCTTTTGTTGCAGTCATATTATTATTAACCTTATTTAATTTATTTACCTTTAGTGATGAGTTAGGTGATTTAAGTGAAACTTATGGCCTTAAAGAGATTTTTTATTATATTGCCTTAACAACACCTGGTATTTTTTGTGAATTAGTGCCCGCCTCTGCCCTATTGGGTAGTCTATTTATACTAGGCGCAATGGGTAATAATCGTGAGCTTATTGCGATGAGGGCGGCAGGCCTTTCTATCTTCGGTATTATCAGAGCCGTTATGTTAGCGGGTGCCGTGTTGGTAATGTCATCAATATTGATAGGTGAGTTTGTCGCGCCTATCACTGAACGGTTTGCCAAAAAATTAAGACTGACTGCCCAGAATGGCCCAGTACAGGTTAATTCTGATTATGGTATTTGGTTGCGTGAAGACAAAAAATTTATCAATGTCCGTCAGATTATTGATGATCACCATTTAGCTGACATTAGTATTTATGAGTTAAATGATCAGCAGCATTTACAACAGACTATACATGCAGAATCCGCTGTTTTTCTAGGTAATCAACAATGGGATCTTAATAACATTAAGAGTTCCGTCATTTCAACACAACAAATCCTAGTGAATAAGCAAGAGCATTTACTTTGGTTGACCTCAATCGCACCTAGTTTGTTGAAGAGTGTGGTCATTAATCCAAATAATTTAACCTTCGTTGATTTGAGTCGCTATATTGGTTTTTTAAAGAAAAATCATCAAGAGTCGCATGCTTTTGAACTGGCTTTTTGGGAGCGCATTGTTAGTCCTTTAGATACTTTTATTATGCTGTTGTTATCTGCGCCTTTTATTATCAGTGTTAAACGGGGCGTCAGTGTAGGCGAACGTATGATGATCGGTATAGCCATCGGTATGGGCTTTAATGTGGTTGATAAATTGGTGGGGCATCTAGGTTTGATTTATAACCTCAATCCGCCGTTAATCGCTTTTATTCCCTGTTTAACTATGTTGATGCTCGCGCTTTATTCAGTCAATCGAATGCGAGATTAATCGTTACCCTTTCTAAACATGCTCACCAGCACTATCTTGATTTAAATAAGCCAGTATTTGCTGTTTATTATTAAAGTTTCCATAAGCGAGCATGAGTTTGATGTAAGCGCTTTCGATAGACATATTCCAAATCATTTCTGCGCCTAAATCTAATAAGGCGCGAGTGCTCTGATAAGCATCGGTAGCTTGAGTCGCAGGTGCTAAATAAACGGGTATATTTTTATCATTACAGCGTTTTATAAAGCTGAGTAAGGAATGATTTTCTCCCCATTGTATCGAGGTGCAAGCTGTACCTGAATGATATAAATCATGTAATACCACATCAACATGCTCAAGATTAAAGTGGCTGTAATCTAAACCAGGGTAAGGTTTGATCATTAAAATACGCGAACAAAATCGTGCCGCTATAGTGGCTGTAGTTGAGCTATTAATAGCTGTATCAGTGGACGTGTCGACAGGCAAGCCTGAAAAAAGATTGTTTTCAAATTGCGCAAAACTATTGCCTTGTACACTGTAAAAATCACCCGTTAATTGCAAAGAGCTGGTTAAGCGTGAAGCTTTATGAATTAGGGTTTTTTTCTGATGTTGATTACGATAAGGTACAAAAACACCCGACTGAATCTTTTGTAAAATAAACTCGATGGCGCAATTAAAGTTAGCAAGGCCATTTGCTCTAGGATCATCTAAAGGATAATCACTAGAAACCAACAGCATGGGTACCTTAAGATTCTTAAAGTAAAAACTTAATGTTGCTGCGGTATAAGCCAATGTGTCTGTGCCATGCGTTATAATGACGCCATCGTATTGATCAAGGTGCTCAGCGTCTAAGGCAGCAATCAATATTTTCCAGGCAGTCGGTGCAAGATTTTCGCTTAATATCTGTAAAGGTTGGCGCGTAGTAAAATGAAGGTCTTGAAGATGCGGTGTCTGCTGTTGAAATAATTGCAGTAGCTTAAAAGGCGTTCCTCCCGAAATGTCGATAGTTCCTTCAGTCGCCGTGGAGCCGATAGTTCCTCCGGTAAATAGAACTAGAATATTTTTCATAGTATGATGCTGCATGTTATAGGTTTTACTTAGGAACAGATAGGCGCAAAGCTTAACGGTTAGTCTTGTGTTTTGCAAAAGCTTAGCTGAAAGCATTAAAAACATTTAAACAATATCAAAGCATCTTGATAAAAAATATGAAAATATCACTCATTGTTGCAATGGCTACTAATCAGGCTATTGGGCTGAATAATAAAATGCCTTGGCATTTATCTGCGGATTTAAAAAAATTCAAAGAAATTACCATGGGCTCGCCTATTTTAATGGGTAGAAAAACCCACGAGTCTATAGGTCGTATTCTTCCTGGCCGTACCAATATTATCATTAGTCGTAATCTAGACTATCAGCAAGACGGCTGTGTTGTGGTTAACGATATTAACGTGGCTTTAGAAAAAGCCAGTGTAACGGCTGAAGAATTGTTTGTCATTGGTGGCTTTGATCTTTATAAAGCCACCTTGCCATTGGCAGATACGCTTTATCTAACTTTGATTAACAAAGTCTTTGCTGGCGATACTTTCTTTCCTGATTTTAATAGGGATGAGTGGCTGGAAATGGAGCGTATAGATATTAATGATGACGCTGACGTTGACTTTAGTTACAGTTTTTTGAAACTGAACAAGATAAAGCTGAGCAATAACTAACCCGATAGCGATGAAAACAGTTAAAATGCTTGACTATAATGGCAGCGCTCTCTTCTAGCGTCGATTATTAAAACCTAGAATTTGGCGTTAAAGTGTGGAATATAGGATTAAACCTAATATGCTACATTAAACGCTCGCTAATTTAAGATACTTCTCTAAAAGCAACAGCTTGGTAGCTACATGCAAACAAAATATAATACTGATGATCTTCGAATTTGTGCGACTAAGGAAGTTATTCCTCCAGTTCAGGTGCATGATGAAATACCGATTAACGACATAGCCGCGCAAGTAACGCTTGAAGCTAGAACAGATATACATGACATCTTAACTGGCAAGGATGACAGGGTGTTAGTCGTGGTGGGGCCTTGTTCCATTCATGACCCTAAAGCGGCATTAGAATATGCAAAGCTTTTGAAAGCGATTAAAGATGAACTCAAAGATGAACTATTGATTGTAATGCGTGTTTATTTTGAAAAACCACGCACAACAGTAGGCTGGAAGGGTTTAATTAATGATCCTGACCTTAATGCTAGTTTTAATATTAATAAAGGCTTACGTGTTGCTAGGCAAATATTGGTGGATGTTGCAACCTTAGGTGTTCCTGCCGCTACCGAATATTTAGACTTAATTTCTCCGCAATACATATCAGATTTAGTGGCTTGGGGCGCGATAGGTGCTAGAACCACTGAAAGCCAAGGGCATCGTGAATTAGCTTCAGGTGTTTCCTGCCCTATTGGCTTTAAAAATTCAACAGATGGCACTATAAAAATTGCTATTGATGCAATCAGAGCGGCGATGAGTCCTCATCATTTTTTGTCGTTGACTAAAGCTGGGCATTCCGCGATTTTTTCAACCACAGGCAATGATGATGTGCATATCATTTTAAGAGGCGGTAACGGTCGTCCGAATTATGATGCAGTCAGTGTTGAACAAGTGGCAGAAGGACTTAAAAAAGCCGAACTTAGACCTAATATCATGATTGATTTTAGCCATGATAACAGCCTAAAACAATGCCAACGGCAATTGATAGTCGGTGATGATGTCGCAGGACAAATCGCTACTGGTGATCATAGAATTATGGGTGTGATGATAGAAAGTCATCTTAAAGCCGGTAACCAACAAGTCATTGAAGGCCAAGAATTAGTCTATGGCCAAAGTATTACCGATGGTTGTTTATCATGGGATGACACAGTGCCATTATTAAAATCTTTAGCACTAGCCGTGCAAAAACGCAGAACCATCGATAGTAATCGGAGCTTAAACGTATGATTATTTATGTTAATGGTGAAGAGCATCACTATGCAGAAAATACCAGTGTCGCCGATGTTATTGCAGACTTGGGTTTAACTAGTAAAAAAATTGCTGTTGAATTGAATAAAGAAATTTTACCTTTCCAATATTATGCCAATCAGATGTTGCAAACAGAAGATCGCTTAGAAATTGTTCATGCTATTGGCGGTGGTCAAGACGATACTTTTGTACTCGCCGGTGTCACTTATCATTCGCGCTTGTTGGTCGGTACCGGTAAATATAAGGACATGGAAGAAACGCGTCTGGCTATAGAGGCGAGTGGCGCTCAAATTGTAACCGTCGCTATTAGACGTACCAATATTGGTCAACATCAAGGCGAACCTAATTTACTAGATGTTATTTCTCCCGATAAATACACTATTTTGCCAAATACCGCCGGTTGTTATACCGCTGAAGAAGCCGTGCGTACTTGTCGTTTAGGACGGGAATTATTGGGCGGCCATAAATTGGTTAAGTTAGAGGTCTTAGCGGATCAAAAAACGCTATTCCCTGATGTTGCCCAAACGTATATCGCGGCTGAAATGTTGGTTAAAGAAGGCTTTGATGTCATGGTTTATACCAATGATGATCCTATTGCCGCTAAACGCTTGGAAGAAATTGGTTGTGTCGCAGTCATGCCTTTGGCGGCTCCTATAGGCTCAGGTTTGGGTATTCGTAATCCTTATAATATTCTGACCATCGTTGAAAATGCACGCGTACCTATTCTAGTCGATGCGGGTGTAGGTACCGCTTCAGATGCCGCAATTGCTATGGAATTAGGGTGTGCCGGTGTATTAATGAATACCGCCATTGCCGAAGCTAAGAATCCTATACTTATGGCGATAGCTATGCGTAAAGGTATTGAAGCCGGAAGAGCAGCCTATTTAGCCGGACGTATGCCCAGAAAGCGATTTGCTTCTGCATCTTCGCCTATTGATGGCTTGTTTTTCTAATTATGACGGACTTAGCTCAAACGCTGCCCCAAAGAATTCGTAGTTTTATACGTAGGCAAGGTCGTCTTACGCCTGGGCAAGAGGTAGCCTTGGATCAGCATTGGCCTCAATATGGATTAGAGCCAGAACTAGACTACGACTTTAGCCAAGTATTTGGTCGTCAAGCGCCTTTGATTTTAGAAATCGGTTTTGGTAATGGTGATAGCCTTGCGAAAATGGCGGCAGCTAATCCAGATCATGATTACATTGGTATTGAAGTTCATAAGCCGGGTGTGGGTCATCTACTGATATTGTTAACTGAGCAAGGTTTAACGAATGTTAGAGTTTATTGCCATGATGCGATTGAGATTTTAGAACAAAAAATACCTGATCATAGCTTAGCTGGCCTGCATTTATTTTTTCCTGATCCTTGGCATAAAAAGAAACATCATAAACGTCGTATAGTGCGGCCTAGTTTTGTCGATTTATTAAATAAAAAACTGCAAGTGGGCGGCTACTTTCATGCCGCAACTGATTGGCAGCATTATGCTGAGTCCATGTTGGAAGTTTTATCGGCCAGCAAGGGTTTAAAAAATACCAGTCTTAGTCAAGATTATTGTGAGCGTCCAGACTATCGTCCGCTTACCAAGTTTGAACAGCGGGGTTTACGCTTAGGTCATGGCGTCTGGGATTTGATATTTAGAAAAGTATAATTTTTTAAAAATTGAGCTAATGCGTTTACCTAAAGAGCTTAAATATTAGCCTCTCGGTTCTCCATCTAGGTAAAGCCATAGATAGCCATTATGCTTAATTTTTATAGGCAGATTTTACTATTTCTAGCCTATTAATAAATATTATCAATAAGTTATACATTTTGCAGGTTTTACATTATTTAGAAATATCAGGCAGAGCTTGATTATGTCTAAATAGTTTGATATTTTATCTTCAAAGTAAGTAGAGTTTCGATGTTAGAATTAAAGTTTAAGCCTAAATATTTACCATTAAAGTATGAATGCAATATCGAATAGAAATATTTATATATTCGGTTTATTTTTATTAAATAAAAAAATACTAAGCAAAATCGTTATTCAGAACTAAGCATCTTTTAATACTAATGACCTCATTTTTTTTTAAATAAAATAATCAATACGACACTTCGTTAGTTCAAAAAAAACAATAAAATCATACTCATAACTATTATAGTTTTGACTCAATATAAGCATAACTACCATCTTAGAGTAAGCATTATGGGCACTATTTACGGTTGGTTTTCAACTAAAGAAAAAGCTTTTGACTTGAGTTGTATTGATCAACAAGGAGCTGCTTCAAAATCTATGAACACTACATATTCATGTGTAGTCAAGCACCTAAACGTTGCAGAAATGGCGGGCTATGGTCTTAAGATAGCGCCTAGTATTTATCAATCTTCACGTTTATTAGTGATAGTTGAGGGTGATCCATATTGGAGTGATGACGAATTAAAAAATATTGCAAAAAGTAGCGACTCAGCTCAGGCATTAGCCATGGGGTTTTTAAAATATGGTCGTTTAGTGCTTAATAAGATTCATGGTCCATTTTCATTTTGTATCATAGAACCTAAACGGGATTATGCGTTGCTAGCTAATGATAGGCTCGGTATTCGACCTTTGGCTTTTTATTATCAAGATGGCTTATTGGTATTTGGTTCTAAGTTAGATCATATTATTGCGCATCCTAGTGTTAATAGCGTTATTAATCCACAGGGCATCTTTGATTATTTTTATGCTCATGTGATTCCAAGTCCGGGGTCTATTTATAAAGACATTTCAAAATTACAGCCAGGTGAGTTTATAGAGATAGATAATAATAAGCATACACGTAATTTCTACTGGCAGTCTGATTACACAGAAAGTACTTTATCAAAAATAACATTGATGGAACAAGTGCATGCACAGTTAGGCAAGTCTATTTCTACATGTCTACCGGATAATGAAACAGGTGTGTTTTTGAGTGGAGGACTTGATAGCAGTACGGTAACGGGTTTTTATCAACAAATGGTCGACCATAAAGTGGATGCATTTACTATGGGCTTTGATGCCGAAGGCTATGATGAAATGTCTTATGCTCGGATAGTAGCCGCTCATTTTAAAGTGAAATTACATGAATATTATGTATCACCCGCAGATGTTTTGAATTCTATACCGTTAATTGCTCAAACTTATGATGAGCCTTTTGGTAATGATTCGGCTGTACCCAGTTATTATTGCGCTAAATTTGCTCGTGAAAGAGGTATGACAAGATTGTTGGCTGGAGATGGAGGTGATGAAATATTTGCCGGAAATAGCCGTTATGCTAAGCAAAAGCTATTTGACTATTATCGTTATATGCCTGATTTTGCTAAAGCGGCCATAGTCCCTATGGCGAATAACATACCATTTTTAGGTAAATTACAAAGTTATATTGATCAGGCTAATATTATTATGCCTGATCGCTTGGAAACGTATAATTTTTTGCATCGTAGCCCACTATTTGAGTTTTTTACTGAAGAATTTCTAAAACAAATTGATCCTGAGTTACCGATTGCAAACAGTCGATCAACTTATAATCGAGCTAACACAGAAGATTTAATAAAACGGATGTTGCACTTAGATAGAAAATTTACCTTAGCAGACAATGATCTAAGAAAGGTAAATCGTATGTGTGAGCTTGCTGGTATAGAAGTTCAATATCCGATGTTACAAGAAGATTTAGTAAAATTTTCTGCTGGTATCCCATCAAAATGGTTAATACAGGGTTTTGAATTAAGATCATTTTATAAGAAAAGTATGAAAAATTATTTACCTAGACAAACTTTAAGTAAGCCTAAACAAGGATTTGGATTGCCTTTTGGGATTTGGATGGCTCAAGATAAGGAGTTAAAACAATTTGCTTTGGATAATTTATTTAACTTTTCAAAACGAGGCATTGTAAATCCTGTTTATATAAAAAATATCATCAAATTACATCAAAAAGGTCATTCTTCTTATTATGGCATCATGATTTGGCTTTTAATAATGCTAGAGCAGTGGCTTATAGCTCATGATGTGACCCTTATATAATGCACATAATTGATGAAAGACTCTAAAGAAATGGTAGTTAATGTCGATGATTTTTATAAGTTGAATTCGTGAAATTAAGCAGAAGGTAATAACTTGGAAGATAAGAAAGTTTTACTAATTGTAGAGGATGATCTTGGACTACAAAAACAATTGAAATGGAGTTTTGAATCATATCAGACGGTAATAGCTGGAAATAGAAGTGAAGCTGTGGCTGCATTAAGACGATATGTGCCTAGCGTCATCACATTAGACTTAGGATTGCCTCCAGATGCAGCTAATGCCAGTGAAGGCTTAAAAACATTGCAAGAGCTTCTTGAACTTGCACCTGCAGCCAAGATAATTGTCGTCACGGGTAATGATGATAGGTCTAATGCTGTTAAAGCCGTAGCGATGGGCGCCTATGATTTTTATCAAAAGCCTATTGATATAGATATATTAAATTTAATCATTGAGCGCGCTTTTCAATTGAATCAGCTAGAAAATGAACATCAATTATTGCAGAAACAAACAACAGAGCCTTTAGTTGGCTTAATTGCATCATGTGAAAAAATGCAAGACTTATGTCGCACTATTGAAAAAATATCGCCAACTAATGCGACTGTTTTATTAATGGGAGAAAGTGGAACTGGAAAAGAAGTGCTGGCAAAAGCTATGCATCGTTTAAGTGATCGTTCGACTCAAGCATTTATTGCAGTAAATTGTGCTGCTATACCAGAAAATTTACTAGAAAGTGAGCTATTTGGCTATGAAAAAGGTGCATATACTGGAGCAGCTCAGTTAACAAAGGGGAAAATAGAATATGCAAATAAGGGAACCTTGTTTTTAGATGAAATTGGTGATCTGCCTATTTTATTACAATCAAAATTATTGCGTTTTTTGCAAGAAAGAACAATAGAACGTATTGGAGGGAGAAAAGAGATTCCAGTTGATGTTCGTATTGTTTGTGCGACCCATCAAAACTTAGAAGACCAGATTAATGCAGGAAAATTTAGGTTAGACTTATATTATCGAATAAGCGAAATAGTCATTGATATTCCGCCACTTAGGGAGAGAGAAGGGGACGCAATAACGATTGCAACTGCCTTTTTAAAACGATATTGCATTTTTCATAATAAGAAAATAAAAAACTTTAGTTTGGAAGCTGCAGCTGCGATTGAGGCTTATTCATGGCCTGGCAATATAAGGGAACTTGAAAATAAAATTAAAAGAGCCGTAATTTTGTCAGATGATATCAATATTACTTACATTGATTTGGAGCTTGAAAAACACACCGATGCAGCAATGCATGTCAATTTGAAAGAAGTAAGAGAATCCGCGGAAATCATTGCCATAAAAAAAGCCTTAATGCATAGCAACAATAATGTATCTAATACTGCAAAACTTCTTGGTGTGACGCGACCTACGCTATATAGCCTATTTGAAAAATATAGAATCCAAATAAATGAATAATTTGATTGTAGATAATAAGTGTCTTAAAAAAGATAACTATATAAAAATTCAAAGCCAATGGTTATTAGGCATTATTGGAGTTTTGTTACTAATACTCTATATGCCCACTTTATTATGGCTTTGGAGTAGGTGGACTATGAGTGTTTGGCAAAATGGTCACGGAATTCTAGTCTTTGCCTTAGTGATCTATTTAATATACAGAGAATTACAAAAATTAAATGACATACCCTCTAGCTCTAATCCGTGGGGATTCATTATTTTAATTCCGAGCTTATTGTTATATATGCTAGATACTGGCATTAACACGCAGCTACTTTCTAGTTTCGCAATGATTTCATCGTTCGTAGGATTATCACTGCTGTTTTTAGGTGTGTTAAAAACTAAAGCTATACTTTTTCCCTTATTAACTATGGTACTTACATTGCCGATCCCTTTGGTTTTTACTGAAGCGATACATTTATTGCTTAGGCATATTGCGACAAAAAGTGTTGCATATATATTAAGTGAAATGGGTATACCTGTATTTACAAGTGGAACTTTATTAGAAATAGAGGGTGGGTCATTAATGGTTGCTGATGCTTGTAGTGGTTTTGCAACGCTTTATGCAGCAATAACCATAGCGATTCTGACGGCATATTTTTGCACCTCTACAGCACGCAGAATAATACTCTTATTGATAGCCGCACCTCTTGCTATAGGCGTTAATATAATAAGGGTATTAGTACTTGCATTATTAGTTAATTACTATGGTCTGAATATTTTGGCGACATCAGCACATGAGTTATCAGGCTTATTAACCTTTATGGTGGCTTTACCTATATTATTCATCATAGGAAAAAATCCAGTCACTCATGAAATTAGAATTGAAAAAAATCTATGATATCTACACGCTATGCACTATCAGTAGTAATCATCATCATGTTGGCGCTGATTCCAACGGTTATTCATAGTTATTTGGATTTAAAAATTGACGATAATGTATCAACACATCAAATTAGCGATGTATTAGGCTCTTATGTATCAAAACCTACTCAACGTAAGCAAGAATGGGGAGCTGATACTTTTGCTTGTTACGATTGGATTGAACGTATATATACAAATCAACAAGGAAAATCAGTTCGTTTGTTTGTAGGACGATCCTATGATCATAAAAGGTTATATCATCATCCTGAGCTTGCACTGTCTTATGGTAAAGATTTAAGAAAGGCTGGAGAGATACAATATTCTGCACAACCTAAGATACTGGTTAAATTATTAACTAACGAATCGAGACCTGTTATAGGCGCTTACGCATTACTATACGACAATAAATTGATTGATAATGCTATTACTCATCAATTGATGACTTCGCTCCTGCAACTGATTACGCCAAGAAAGCCAATGACATTATTTTATGTTGAAGCAGAAAATATAACTGCAAAAAGTATATTCAGTGAAACCGATGCGGCCTTCGTACTTGAAAATGCCATTAAAGATTTCTTAGCGTTATCGAAGTCGTCTGTACTGGTTCAGCGTGAAGGGGCTTGATTTATATAGCTATCTTTTCTGAAAGAAAATTTACGGGTCTTTTTTCATGGGCTTTTAGTTAAAGATGCCTAGTCACTTTCATTAATTGCGGTAAAAGTATGGCATAGTAAAGTTTTTACTTAGAATAGCCTACGTGAGCATACAATATCGTACTTAATTGTTAAGAGTGTCCGATGATGAAAAAAATATTGCTAGCAGGCTTGGCTATTCTATTAATTATAGAAGAGTGGCTGTGGGATGGTTTAAACACATTAAGTCATTTGCTTATTAAATGGGCGAGACTGGAGTCTTTTGAGCGTTGGTTAAGTCAAAGAACGCCTCAGCAAGCTTTAGTGGCATTTAGTATTCCACTGATGATTGTTATGCCATTGAATATTATTGCGATTAGTTTATTGGCTAATGGCATGATTTTACAAGGCTTGATGATGGAGGTTTTTGTTAAGTTATTGGCGACACTATTAGTGGCTAGAGTTTTTGCTCTAACTAAGCCTCAACTATTAAGTTTTAGCTTTTTGCGTAGTATTTATCTGACTATTACACAGTGGCTGAAATGGGCACATGATAAAGTCGTTGATGCACCTATCTACATTTGGATTAAGGCTTTCAAGGTAAATATTAAAGCAAGGGCGAAAGCTTGGTTGCACTAAAATTAGTATGCTGTCTTAATAGATAGCATACTAATTATTATAGATTTTAGTGGCTATGCAATGCCGCTAAAGCGTGTTCGTAATCGGGTTCGTCAGCGAGTTCGTTGACTAATTGGCTATAAATCACGGTATCATGCTCATCAATAATTATGATGGCTCTTGCGGTTAAGCCGGCCAGAAAAGAATCCAGTAGTTTTACACCATAATCTTCAGCAAACGTTGAACGGAAAGTTGATAAAGGAATAACATTTTTTAAGCCCTCAGTTTCACAAAAACGACATTGGGCAAAGGGTAAGTCGGCAGAAATGACCAGCACTACAGTATGATATAAATGCGATGCTTTCTCGTTAAACTTACGAGTCGAGGCGGCACATGTCGGTGTATCTAGGCTCGGCACGATGGTCAATATCTTCTTTTTTCCTGCATAAGTTGCCAGCGACACATCGGTTAATTTAGAGGTCGTTAAAGAAAAATCGGGTGCTTTGCTGCCCACTGCAGGTAATTCACCTGAAGTGTTCAAAGGTTTGCCTTGAAAATTGATAGTGGCCATAAATAAG
>CAMDOP010000053.1 GCA_945903675.1 Crenothrix polyspora | reverse complement strand
CTTTAATGATTCAATCTGGTATCTTTGTATCTTGGTTAGCTGTTTATAGCCTTTCATAAGCTTCCTCATCTTTGGTCGGATTGAAAAAGCCCTGAACTATATCAGCTAACCACTTTCTTTCCTGTTAAAAATGAATTGCACTTATTAGTTGAATCTAAGGTACGTTAAGTTCTTTTTCAGTTAATCTTCTTGTTCTAGCTTGTCCTTTAAGAGAAGGAGAGGCAACATAAGGTACTATAGAAGTATAGCCCCATTCGATACCCTTCTTTAAAGCACGACGAACTAAGCCAAGTTCATGCTTAACTGTTTGATTGGATACTTCAGTTAGTCTTTTATCTCTATATGATGCCAATAGAGTGCTTGTAACTTTATCTAGCGTAAGGTTACCTAATGCTTTAGATACAAGTGCTACTTTATATCGTTCAACACTCCAACTTTTCAGTGAAGTTAAAACTTCTTTTTCCCAACGAGCTAATAAAAAGGCAAGAGTAACCACTTCATCTTCTTTTTTTATAGTTGTATAGGTGCCTTGTTCAATTTTTACCTCTTGTACTTTTGCCCATTTTTGAGCATCCAGTTTGTTAGTGAAGGATTTTGTAGTGCTAATACCATTTTTACGAACTTGAGTATGGTATCTTCCATTTCTTTTTCTAATAGTTGCCATTTTATGAACCCCAATGTGCCATATTTGTGCCAAGGGAGCTTTAAAACAACTTACATCTATATGAAATTACTACTTGTAGTTATGTGATAACTCTTATTGAAGCATTAAGCTATTTAATTAATAACCATTACATTCAACAAGTTAATTATTTATTTATCACAGAATTGTTATGCTAACATTTGGTACCGAGAAGAGGACTTGAACCTCCACGAGCATAAGCCCACTAGCACCTGAAGCTAGCGTGTCTACCAATTCCACCATCCCGGCAAGGATGCTTTATAAAAGCAATGTAGCAGGCAAATATACTCAGGGTATGTTTTTTTGTCAATTTTTTATCCTAAATTATAATAATGTAGAGGACTCATAAATAAGAATATTTCAAGTAATGTTTATTTTCCGTTCTACTCTTTAGGTTAAGCATGTATCATGTACTATATAACTATCTTACTTAATTGTATTAATCACCTTGTATCTATATTAATTAAATGCCATCGAAGTCTAATAAAGACGTTGATTTGAATTCAACACAAGATCCATACGCGCAGCGTGAAGCTGAAAAGTATGATAACCCAATTCCTAGTCGTGAATTAATACTACATAATTTGGAGCAGGCTGGAAAGCCTTTATCGCGGGTAGAATTTGCCAATATTTTCAAGCTTGAAAATGAAGACGACTTAGAGGCCTTACGTCGACGTTTAAGAGCCATGGAGCGCGACGGACAACTATTATTCAACCGTGGCCAGCGATATTGTCTGGTTAATAATAAAGACCTGATAGTCGGTCGAATTATTGGACACGCAGATGGCTTTGGTTTTGTCAGACCTGACGATGGTTCTGATGATTTGTATTTGTCTCCCCGTGAAATGAATCCCTTATTACACAATGATAGGGCTATGGTGCGTATTGCTGGTATAGACAAGAAAGGTCGACGTGAAGGTGCGGTTGTTGAGATCTTAGAAAGAAATACTCATCAAATAGTTGGACGTCTTTATAAAGAAGACGGATTTACTTATGTTGTTCCTGATAACAAAAATATAGCACAAACGCTTTTGGTTATTAACGGTGAAGCGGGTGATGCAAAGCAGGGACAAATTGTTATTGCAGAAATTGTCGAGCAACCGACAAAGTTACGTCAGCCTTTAGGTAAAGTAATTGAAGTGTTAGGGGATCATCTTGCCCCGGGCATGGAAATTGAAATGGCTATTCGATCACATGAATTACCTAATGTTTGGCCAGAAGAATTACTAGAAGCAATCAAGTCTTTAAGTGCTGAAGTGCCGGAGTCTGCAAAAGAAGGCCGTGTAGATATACGTAAATTACCATTGGTTACTATTGATGGTGAAGATGCCCGCGATTTTGATGATGCTGTCTACTGTAAAAGAACCGCTAAGGGCTGGAAGTTACTGGTAGCTATAGCTGACGTTTCACATTATGTTCAAGTCAATAGTGAATTAGATAAAGAAGCTAAAAATCGTAGTACTTCAGTGTACTTTCCAGAGCAAGTCATACCCATGCTACCGGAAATATTATCGAATGGTTTGTGCTCTTTAAATCCTCATGTTGATCGTTTATGTATGGTGTGTGAGCTCATCATAGATGATGAAGGTAAGGTCGTTCGCTCAAAGTTTTATGATGCTGTTATGTGCTCTCATGCTCGGTTAACATATACCGAAGTCGCTAAAATGTTGGTCGATGGCGACGAAGTCTTAGCAGAAAAGCATTCGAAATTAATGCCGCATTTACGTGAACTTTATGCGCTTTACAAAGCCATGAGAATTCAACGTGAACTTCGTGGTGCTATGGACTTTGACACCCAAGAAACTCGCATAGTCTTTGCTGAAGATCGTAAGATTGAAAAAATAATACCGGTTGTTCGTAACGACGCTCATAAACTGATTGAAGAGTTTATGATTACCGCTAATAGCGCAGCAGCACGATATTTGAATGCTAAGAAAATACCCAAATTATTACGTATTCATGAAGGTCCTAGTGTAGATAAGTTATTAAATCTGAAAACGTTTCTAGGCGAATTGGGTTTAAAGTTTGGTGGCGGTGTTAATCCTACGCCATTAGATTATATGCATTTAGTTGATAGCGTTAAAGATCGCCCAGACGCGCATTTAATTCAAACTGTTTTGCTACGCTCTATGTCTCAAGCAGTTTATAGTCCTGATCTTAAAGGCCATTTTGGTTTAGCTTTAGACGCTTATGCGCATTTTACTTCACCAATACGACGTTATCCTGATTTACTGGTTCACAGAGCTATACGCCACTGTTTATTAGATAAAAAAATAGAGAATTTTGTTTATGGTGTGCCTGAGATGATTTTATTAGGCGAACATTGTTCGGCTAATGAACGTCGAGCGGATGATGCGACTCGTGATGTAGTCAGCTGGCTAAAATGTGAATACATGATGGATAAAATCGGAGAAGATTTCCCCGGTATTATTTCCGCTGTGACTTCATTTGGTTTTTTTGTCGAGTTGGCTGATATTTATGTAGAAGGCTTAGTGCATATCAGTAATTTGGGCCAAGATTATTACCACTTTGATCCTACCAGTCATCAATTAAAAGGTGAGCGTAGTGGCACAAACTTCCGCTTGGGTGATAGTGTGAAGATTAGGGTGGCACGAGTTGATCTTGATGAAAAGAAAATGGATTTTGAGCTGATTCAAAAAGACGGTGTTGCGACAGCAAAAAAAGAAGCTGTCTCCGATAAGCCAAAAAAGCGACGCAGAAAGAAAAAATAAGAAGTTGCCAGCTTAAGGCCGAACAATGCAGCGCTCTGGGTCATTGCCCAAAGTTAGATAAAACATGTAGGTCGGGTTAGCGATAGCGTAACCCGACAAAATAGATGACGAAATTCATAATAAATGAAATCAAGCAAATTATATGGCTTACATTCAGTGCAGGCCGCTTTAGATTATTCCCCTAAAAAAATCCAACAAGCCTGGGTAGATAGTGGGCGACAAGATAAACGCCTGTCTCAAGCAGTTGATGATTTATTGGCCTTGGGTATAGTCCCTGAAAAAGTCGACAGAAAACGACTCGATAAATTGGCTGATAATAATAATCATCAAGGCATTGTCATTGCAGTTGAAATGCCTGGTGAGTTAACGGAAAGCGATTTAAAAACTGTAGTAGAAAATCTAACAGAACCTGCCTTGTTTTTAGTCTTAGATAATGTTCAAGATCCTCATAATCTGGGCGCATGTCTTAGAACGGCGGATGCAACCGGCGTTCATGGCGTCATTGTGACCAAGGATAATGCTACCGGCATTACTCCTACTGTCTGTAAAGTCGCTAGCGGTGCGGCCGAGACGGTTCCCGTTTATCAAGTGACTAATTTAGCGCGTACCTTGCGCTGGTTAAAAGGCGAAGGCTTATGGATCATAGGCGCAGCAGGTGATACTACGCAAACGCTACATAATACTGACTTTACTGTGCCGATGGCCTTGGTAGTCGGTACTGAAGGCAAAGGTTTAAGGCGTTTGACCAAAGAACAATGCGATATATTGGTCGCTATTCCTATGCTAGGTCAAGTAGAAAGCCTCAATTTGTCAGTTGCCACGGGTGTATTTCTTTATGAAACCGTGCGCCAACGATACCCTGCTGCTAAATAATGCATAATAACTCAACTAGCCGGCTGCAAGTCACCGACTTAAGTTGTGTTCGCGATGATCGTGTTTTGTTTGAAGAGCTTTGTTTCGAGCTGTATTCAGGACAAGTATTATTACTGGAAGGTGAGAACGGCAGCGGAAAAACCTCATTGTTGCGTATTTTATGTGGCTTTAGAGAGCCTGATGCAGGTCAAGTGCTATGGTGTGGCAACGCAATCAACGACAGTCAATATTACGAAGATATGGCTTATGTCGGTCATTTAAATGGTGTTAAGAAAGAACTGACGGCGCTAGAAAATTTGAAAGTATCGTTAGCGCTCGGCAAAGCTGGTCAATATTCTATAGCACAAGCTTTAGCTAAGGTTCAGTTAGCAGATTTTGATGATGCGCTAGTTCAGACTTTATCTGCAGGTCAACAAAGACGCTTATCCTTAGCGCGCTTATTAATTACACATAATAGTTTGTGGATACTCGACGAGCCTTTTACTTCACTTGATATAAAAGGTATTACATTGATTGAAAGTTTGATGACCGAGCATTGTAATAAGGGCGGCATGATTGTTTTAACATCACACCACGATATAGCTTTACCTAGTGTAGATGTGCAACGTATTTTATTAAGCTAATGTCTTTATTCTACGCATTTTTAGCCATCATTAGGCGTGATTTATTGTTGGCAGTGCGAAGACGCTCAGAAATCGCTAATCCCTTATTGTTTTTTGTACTAGTCATCACTTTATTTCCCCTAGGTATAGGCGCTCAACCACATTTATTACAAGCGATTGCTCCCGGCATAATCTGGGTATCTGCCTTATTGGCTGCTATGTTGTCTTTGGATAGTCTATTCCGATCAGATTTTGATGACGGCTCATTAGAGCAAATTTTATTAAGCCCTTATCCGTCATCTATTTTGGTGTTAGGTAAAATTATTGCTCACTGGTTAGTCACCGGTTTACCGTTATTGATTGTCGCACCATTACTAGCCGTTTTTTTAGGGATGCCTATGCAATCAATGGGTGTTTTGTTAATAACGCTGTTATTAGGAACACCGGTGTTAAGTTTGATTGGTGCGATTGGAGTAGCTTTAACAGTAGGACTGCGCCGAGGCGGTATGATCTTATCTTTGTTAGTTTTACCGCTGTATGTGCCTGTACTTATTTTTGCTGGTAATGCCGTTGAGATGGCTGGCAGTGGCTTACCGGTTGATGCTCAGATTAATATTTTGATCTCAATTTTATGTTTATCTCTAGTTTTGGCGCCTTGGCCGACAGCGGCCGCATTAAAAATGAGTGTTAATTAATAATATCTCGTAAAATATCCTTGGATTATGGTCAGTGTCACACCTTGTCTTGCTCTATTGTGACAATGCAAACCTTGTAAGACAGAAACTTTAACTTAAATATACCTATGTTTTTAATTCCAAATGCTGTTGTAAGATTTTTTCATCGCATGGCTTCGCCTCCTCATTTTTACGCATTTACTGATAAAGTTATGCCTTGGCTAATTATTGTTTTCGTATTATTGACAGGATTCGGGCTCTACGGTGGCTTATATTTAGCACCGTCTGATTATCAGCAAGGTGATAGTTATCGTATTATTTATATCCATGTGCCCAGTGCTTGGATGTCTTTGTTCATCTATATGGTAATGGCAATTTCCGGCGCTATAGGCTTAGTTTGGCGTATTAAATTAGCCGAGATTGTTGCTATTAGCAGTGCGCCTATCGGTGCTAGCTTTACCTTTATTGCTTTATTTACCGGTTCATTATGGGGAAAACCCATGTGGGGAACCTGGTGGGTTTGGGATGCCCGCTTAACCTCAGAATTAATCTTGTTGTTTTTGTATCTAGGAGTTATTGGTCTTTATGGTGCCATAGATGATAAGCGCGTGGCCTCTAAAGCTGTGGCTATCTTGGCTTTGGTGGGTGTGGTTAATATTCCTATTATTCATTATTCGGTAGAATGGTGGAATACCTTACATCAAGGCCCTACCGTGACCAAAATGGATAAACCCTCTATACATGTCAGTATGTTGATCCCTTTGTTATTAATGGCCTTATCCTTCAAGTTTTATTATTTGATCGCTTTGATACAAAGAATGCGTATAGAATTATTGCAGCGTGAGCGTAATGCTCAATGGGTTAAAGCTAAAGTGTCGGAGTTGCGTTGATGAGTTTAGAACAATTTCTTTCTATGGGCGGTTATGGCTTTTATGTCTGGACCTCTTATGGTGTTACTTTTTGCGTATTACTAGCGAACATTATTATTCCAATAATGCAGCGTAAACAATTCTTTGTTAAAGCCTTAAAGAAACAAAAACACCCCCTATGAAACCAGCAAGAAAACAACGCTTAATATTAATAGCTTTGATGGTAATCGGTGCGAGCATTGCCACTGCTTTCGCCTTAAAGTCTTTTAATGACAATTTAATGTATTTTTTTTCTACAACCGATGTGGTAGAAGGTAAAGCGCCTAAATCTGCTTTATTTAGATTAGGTGGCATGGTCATTAAAGGCAGCGTTGAAAGGCCCGATGATGGCATGATGGTGCGCTTTAAATTGACTGATTTTAGTAAAGAAGTAACCGTTGAATATACCGGTATATTGCCGGATTTATTTAGAGAAGGTCAGGGCATTGTTGCTCATGGCAAACTAAATGAGCAAGGTGTGTTCATTGCCGAGGAAGTGTTAGCTAAACATGATGAAAACTATATGCCGCCAGAAGTTAAAGCAAGCTTAAAAAATCAAACTGAACCCGTTATAGCTAAGTAATGAGTATCATTTATAGAGGACGCTTAGAGCGTTGGAAGGAAGATAAAGGTTTTGGTTTTATCAGGCCAGAACATAGTCAAGTCGATGTTTTCATTCATATCTCAGCACTCAGCAACAGCCCTCGTCGCCCAGTTGTTGGTGATATGATTTATTATCAGCTACATGTGGCTGATGATGGAAAGATAAAAGCGGTTAATGCCAGAATTGAAGGTGTAACTGGACTAAAGCCCCAAAAAAAGAATAGTCAGCCACAAAAGAGCAATCAAAATAGGCTGCTAATTAAGCTGATTTCCCTTTTGCTTTTTGGATGCTTATTGTATGTTGCGATTACTCAGTATTACCCTAATCAATCAAATGGTTTACCAAAGCAGGCTATAAGCAGTAGTCATGATTTTATTTTGCAAGATGCGATCGAGCATCAGAAAAGTGCTATTCAGGTTGAGGGTGAAGGGAAAATCTCAAAGCTATTGCCGGATGATACGGTTGGAGTTAGACATCAGAAAATGATAATCGAATTAAGTACTGGGCAGACTATTTTAATTGCTCACAATATCGATCTAGCAGAGAAAATTGATCCTATCCGACTAGGTGACTTAATAGCTTTTAACGGCGAATATGAATGGAACGAAAAAGGTGGTTTAGTTCATTGGACGCATCATGATCCTAAGGGCGATCATATTGCCGGTTGGTTAAAATATAATGGCAAAATATATCAGTAAAGTGGCATTAAACTGTGTCTTTTCATCAATTAAGATATTAGTTTAATAACTATTAATTGGTATTTAAAGGACAAAAAAACTATCACATGAGTCAAAAACAATGATCCCAGAACTAGGACACTTTTCATTAATACTCGCCTTGTGCATGGCACTGGTACTGGGTGTTTTGCCTATTGTAGGGGCATTTCGTAATCAGCTAGGGTGGATTGCAGTAGCGAAACCAGCAGCATTTGCACAATTGTTGTTTATGGCTCTGGCTTACGGTTGTTTAAGCTATAGCTGTTTGACGCATGATTTTTCAGTTAAATATATTGCGACTAATTCTAATACCTCTTTACCTACACTGTATTTAATTTCAGGCGTATGGGGCGCACATGAAGGCTCGTTATTATTATGGGGTTTAGTGCTTACGATATGGACGGCGTTGGTTGCTCAGTTTAGTAAAAGCATACCCGCAGCGACTTTAGCGAGAGTATTAGGTGTTATGGGGCTGGTTTCTATTGGCTTTATCTTATTTTTGTTATTTACCTCTAATCCCTTTGAACGCTTGTTTCCAGCACCCTTAGAAGGTCGAGACTTAAATCCTTTACTACAAGATCCAGGGCTAGCAATCCATCCTCCAATGCTCTACATGGGTTATGTGGGTTTTTCTGTGGCGTTTGCTTTCGCTATTGCTGCTTTATTAGAAGGTCGCTTGGATGCAGCATGGGCAAGATGGTCTAGACCATGGACCAATATGGCTTGGATGTTTTTAACCTGTGGTATTGCCTTGGGTAGCTGGTGGGCTTACTACGAATTAGGTTGGGGCGGCTGGTGGTTTTGGGATCCAGTAGAAAATGCTTCTTTTATGCCGTGGTTGGTCGGAACTGCTCTAATGCATTCCTTAGCGGCTACTGAAAAGCGCGGGGTATTTAAAACATGGACGGTTTTGTTGGCGATTTTTGCCTTCTCTTTAAGCTTGTTAGGTACTTTTTTAGTACGTTCTGGCGTATTAACCTCCGTTCATGCTTTTGCCAGTGATCCGGCTAGAGGACTGTTTATCTTAATCTTTCTGGCAGTAGTTGTCGGTGGCTCTTTATTGCTCTATGCCGTTAGAGCCCCTGCTGTTAAAAGTAGTGCGTCTTTTGAAATGGTCTCAAGAGAATCGGCTATTTTATTGAACAATGTGTTACTTGTGGTTACTGCGGCCAGTATATTATTAGGCACTTTATATCCTTTGGTCATCGATGCTTTAGGCTTAGGTAAGATTTCAGTCGGACCTCCGTATTTTAATGCGGTATTTATACCTTTAATGGCACCCCTCGCGCTTGCAGTGGGTTTAGGCATGTTATTGCGCTGGAAAAAAGATTCCATCGGCGAATTAGCCCACAGAGTGCGTTGGATAATGATTGCTTGCTTTACTGGTGGCTTAGTGCTGCCTTTATTCATGCCGTTTTATTCATGGGGAGCAATGTTAGGCTTGACCTTGGCTTTGTGGACGACCGCTATGACAGGGTTATCTTTTATTGATCGCTTAGGGTCACAAGGTTTTACTTGGCAACGACTACAAACTATACCTGCTGGATTTTATGGTATGACCATTGCACATTTAGGAATTGCCGTATTTGTCACGGGCATTACCTTAACCAGCGTTTATAGTGTGGAAAAAGATGTGCGTATGGAGCCGAATGACACCTTAGATATGTCAGGTTATATTTTTGAATTTCATGGTGTTAAACAAACGCAAGGTCCTAACTATGTTGCTGAACAAGCTTTTGTTACCGTCAGTCATAATGGCCTGCAAGTCGCCAAACTAGAGCCGCAAAAACGTATTTATCAAGTACAAAAAATGCCGATGACTGAAGCAGCCATAGATGCAGGCTTGTTTAGGGATTTATTCGTCGCTATCGGAGAACCTTTAGGTAACCAAGGTGCGTGGAGTTTACGAATTTATTATAAATCCTTCATTCGTTGGATTTGGATGGGGGCGTTATTCATGGCGGTGGGTGGTTTATGCGCAGCTTGTGATCGTCGCTATCGAATTGTAAAGACGGTTTAATTCCATAGCCATCATTTTAGAACAGTGCCATAAGACCTCAGCATCATGCTTAAATACATTATCCCATTACTCTTATTCATCATCTTGGCGGTGTTTCTTGGCTTAGGCTTAAATCTTAAACCTAACGATATTCCATCGCCGTTTATTAATAAACCCGCACCGCATTTTTCTGCTCCTAAGCTTAATGCACCAGAGGAGAAACTAACCCCTGCTGATTTAAAAGGTCAGGTTTGGCTGTTTAATGTCTGGGCATCTTGGTGCGTATCTTGTCGTGCCGAGCATCCCATATTAAATCAGTTTGCTAAGCAATACGCGGTCGTTATTATTGGCTTAAATTATAAAGACGAACCAGAAGATGCCAAAACTTGGCTGAAAACGTTGGGTAATCCCTATAACGTCAGCATTATGGATCAAGATGGTCGTATAGGCATAGATTACGGCGTTTATGGTGTACCTGAAACTTTTGTCATCGATAAAAAAGGCCTGATACGCTATAAACATACAGGGCCTGTTTCCGTTGCCGATGTACAAAACATCTTCCTTCCTTTGATTGCCAAGCTTGAAGCCGAGTCTTAATGAAGCCTTTATTGTTAGTATTTTTATTGATGATCTCTATCAGCAGCCATGCCGTTGACTCGCGTCAACTGTCCGATCCTAAGCAACAAGAAAGCTACGAGACTTTGACTAAGGAATTGCGCTGTTTAGTCTGTCAAAATCAAACGATTGCTGATTCTAATGCCGAGCTGGCTGGCGATTTGCGACGACAAGTTTATGAAATGTTGGAACAAGGTAAGTCTGAACAAGACATTATTCGTTTTATGACTGATCGTTATGGTGATTTTGTCTTATATAAGCCGCCGTTCGAGGGCAAAACCAGCCTATTGTGGATAGCCCCTGTAGTGTTTCTATTTATGGGTTTGATGATGGTGTTTTTCGTTATTCGACGTAAAAGGGCAAATGCAAAGGTTCATGTTGATGCCTTAGAAATCAATACTGAAAAACAAAAAAAAGTCCGCAGTTTATTAGAAAAAGGTGAGCTCTCTTGAATAGTGTATTTTTGCTGTTAGTCGTTGTACTGATAGCTATTGCGTTTGTGTTTATCCTGCCGCCCTTATGGCGAAAACAGTCAGACCTAACCGTTGATCTTGATCAACGTAATGTACAAATTGCCCAGCAAAGACTCGCCGAGCTTAAAGATAACTTGCGCTCAGGTGGGATTAGTCAGGCGCAATATGATGAACAGTTAGCGGATCTTGAGCAGGCATTAAGTGACGATTTAGATATTCAATCTAATGTAAACGCAGTCTCTATTCAAAGTCGTTGGATTATTTATGTACTTGTTTTAGTCACGCCTTTATTATCCGGAACACTTTATTGGTCGCTGGGTAATTATCAAGCCGTCAGTCATAGTGCTGAAATGGCTATCGATACAGATGCCATTAAGATGGCTGAAATCAATAAAATGGTGAGCGGTTTAGCTGAAAAGTTAAAAAACCATCCAGATGATGCACAAGGTTGGCTTATGTTGGGACGTTCCTATGATGTATTGGAACAACATACTCAAGCCATAGAGGCTTTTGCCCATGCTTATCAATTACTCGGCGATCAACCTGAGATACTGTTGCTTTATGCTGATGCCCTAGGTTACGTAAATGATAGAAACCTGACAGGTAAACCTTCTGAACTGATTTTTAAAGCCTTAGCTTTAGAACCGGATAATATGAAAGCCCTATGGTTAGGTGGTATGGCAAAAGCCCAACAAGGTGATGCGGTTACTGCCACAACCTTATGGAAAAAATTAGAAGCCTTATTACCACCGGGTTCTGAATATCAGCAAGAAATACAAAGTTTATTGACTAAGTTAGCAAGCGAAACACCATCGCTTGACGCTCAACCCGAACCGATCACCACTACTTCTAGTGCGGCTATCACCGTACAGGTCAGTTTAGCGCCTGAATTAATAAAATCTGCCGCTGCGACCGACACCGTTTTTGTTTATGCTCAAGCTATATCAGGGCCTAAAATGCCCTTAGCTATCATTCGTAAACAAGTGTCTGATTTGCCCATCACGGTCAGCTTGAATGATACGATGGCGATGATGCCGACCATGAAATTATCAAACTTTCCCGAAGTTAAATTACTGGCACGGGTTTCTAAGTCTGGCAATGCCATGTCACAAACCGGTGATTTGATAGGCGCTATCAATCAAGTCGTGTTGACGGATAAAAATACCCACCATATCATTATTAACGATTCAGTTAAATGATAGATCAGTCCATCAAATTTGATCTCGCTTTAATCAATCGCTACGATAAAGCAGGGCCTAGATATACTTCCTATCCTACGGCCTTAGAGCTGCATGAAGGCTTTACTGATGTAGATTATCGCCTACACATTGCAAAATCTAATGCAGCTGGTGGGCCCTTATCGCTGTATTTTCATATACCCTTTTGCGACACGGTTTGTTTTTATTGCGCTTGCAATAAAATCGTTACCAAAAACCGTGCACATGCTGAAGCTTATGTAGAAAATCTTTGTAAAGAAATTGCCATGTTGGGTGAATTGTTTGATTCTACTCGCGTGGTGAATCAATTGCATTGGGGCGGCGGTACACCGACTTTTTTAAGCTATGAGCAAATGAAACAATTGATGACGGTCACCCGCCAACATTTTTTGCTTAAAGACGATGATAGCGGTGAGTATTCGATAGAAGTTGATCCTAGAGAAACCAATGCCGACACCATTAAACAATTACGTGAACTGGGCTTTAACCGAATCAGCATAGGCTTACAGGATTTTGATCCTGCCGTACAAAAAGCCGTTAATCGCCTACAAAGTGAGGAACAAACCTTTAGCGTATTAGCATCGGCACGAGCTGAAGGCTTTCGCTCGACTAATATTGATTTGATCTACGGTTTGCCACTGCAAACGGTAGACAGTTTTGCCATCACCTTGGATAAAATATTAGCGGTAGCGCCCGATAGGTTCTCAATATTTAATTATGCGCACATGCCCAACCGCTTTAAAACCCAACGCCAAATTAATGATGCCGATATGCCCAGTGCCGATGTTAAGTTGGCTATATTGCAGATGATAGGTCAAAAGCTCATTGCGGCAGGTTATGTTTATATCGGTATGGATCATTTTGCCAAACCAGATGATGAACTTGCCATTGCCCAACGAGAAGGTAAACTGCATAGAAATTTTCAAGGTTATTCTACCCATTCCGATTGCGATCTCATTGGTTTTGGCGTGACATCAATCGGAAGGGTAGGGGATGCCTATATCCAGAATGTAAAAGAACTGGATCAGTACGATGACTTAATCAAGCAGCATAAACTACCCGTATTTAAAGGTGTTGAACTCAATGATGACGATAAATTACGCCGCGAGGTCATTAGCCAGTTAATCTGTCATTTTGATTTAACCTATGCCAACATCGAACAAGCCTTCCCCATTAACTTTACCGAATACTTCGCTAAAGAACTGCTGGCATTAATGCCGATGCAAAACGATGGCTTGTTGACCTTATCTAGCAATGGTATAAAAGTATTACCTGCTGGACGCTTATTGATTCGCAATATCTGCATGGTCTTTGATAGCTATCTGGCACAAAAACAACAGCAACAGCAACAACAGTTCTCAAAGGTTATTTAAATGAATGAAGATAGAATCATAGAGCTGGAAATAAAAACCGCTTATCAGGAAGATTTACTGCAGACTTTAAATACCATCGTAGGCCAGCAGCAGCAACAAATTGAGCGCTTGGCAGCGACCTGTAGTTTACTCAATGATCGTATTAAGAGTTTGTCTACCGAAGGCGGTAGCGGCGAAAGCGTCGATGAAACCCCACCACATTATTAATTAACACCTATTACCAAGAGCTTTAAAAATAAATGACATTCCTTATTCAAGATTATGCCTTACTCGATGACGAAGAATGCGATGCCCGCATTATTGCCGCCAAAGCCAAGCTGGGTAGTCGCTGTGTCGTATTAGGACACCATTATCAACGCGATGAAGTGTTTAAACACGCCGATTTTTCTGGTGACTCCTTAAAGTTGTCTAGGGATGCTGCACAATCTGATGCCGAATATATTGTCTTTTGTGGCGTGCATTTTATGGC
>CAMDOP010000052.1 GCA_945903675.1 Crenothrix polyspora | reverse complement strand
TAGATGTACAGTTTGGTCGTTTTCTATCTCGTGCACGATTAACGGGGGAGAAAAAAGATTTTGACCATGCCGAAAAGATTAAATCGGATGAACTTGCCGCCTATAAAGCAGCAGATTTAATTATTGTTGTTTCAGAATCTGAACGAGAGCTTTTGTTACCGGAATTACCTAATAAACAGGTTCGAATTATTTCTAATATCCATCCTATGGGTGAATTTACGCCAACTGAGGCTAGGGATGGAAAAACATTATTGTTTGTAGGCTGGGGACAATATGATCCTAATGTGGATGCAGTAACTTACTTTGCACAGGATATTTTTCCATTGGTTTTGAAACAAATACCCAATGCACGGCTTAAGGTGGTCGGGGGGGACTATCCTCAGGAAGTTCTTAATCTGCATGGCGGATCGATAGAAATCATTGGACGAGTACCTGAAATGGCTCCTTATTTACATGAAGCGTACATTTCAATAGCTCCTCTGCGTTATGGTAGTGGTGTAAAAGGTAAAATTGGCGAGGCTTTATCCTATGGTCTGCCTGTGGTAACAACGTCCATCGGATTGGAAGGCTTTGGTTTGACACCTAACAAAAACGTGTTGTTGGGAGATACGCCTGAAGAGTTTGCTGCGCATGTGGTAAGTTTGCTAGTTAATCCTATTCTGCACTCTGAAATTAGCTATGCAGGTTGGGAGTTTTTAAAACATTCTTTTTCAGAAGATGCTGTGAGGGAACAAGTACAGGCACTATTTGAAGATCTTGAGCACATACCGAGATGGTGGTTGATTTTACAAAGTCGTCGATTGATTAGTTTTATTAAACAACAAACAGAGCGTCATATACTCTGGCGTTTAGCTCGCATTGGCATACGCTAAAAATGACTAAAAAAATTAAATCGTTATTCATTACTAGTGATTCTTCTTCTATGGCTGGGGTAGGACCTTGTTTAGCAGATGCACTAGAGTATCTTGATTACAAGCTAATTAGCCCTGTTGTGATTTGTCCATGGGAGTCTGCTGGGGTCCCAACAATCTTACCTCGTTTAGAAGCTTTAGATGTTCCGATATACATAAGAAACTTAGGAGGTTGGCTTATATCTCCTAGTCTTTGGGGTATTACGCATTTATTTCGTTTTGTATACACATTTAAAGAACGTGTATGGGCATTAGCAAGTCTTATCGAACGAGAAGAAATAGACTTGGTTTACACTAATGGTCTGCCGTGCATTGATGGCGCTATAGCCGCATTGTTAACTCGGCGACCACATATATGGCATTTGCATGAGGCGATTAATAACAATAATGACCTTAGAGCCTATATTCCCTCATGGTTAGTACAATATCTGGTGGGACGATTATCGAATACCATTATTGTAAATTCGTCATTTCTTGCTCGAGAGTTTCGTGTTGCAGGTCAACTAAAACCACTGAAGGTTATACATAATGGCGTCAATATTAGCGAGTTTTTACCATTACCAGTGAGTGCAGAGGTTGTTTCTGTAAGAAAAGAACTGGGTTTATCAGCCGATATACTCCTCATTCTTGCAGTGGGTACTGCAAACCCACGCAAAGGTTACGATTTTTTAATTAAGGTAGCTGAAAATGTATTGTCTAAACAATCAGGCGTTTGTTTTTTGATAGCAGGTAGTGAACTCGAGCACTATTCAACATATTTACATGATTTGGTAGTTGATCTTGGTTTAGAGCAAACATTTCGGTTTTTAGGGCCTAGACAAGATATTCCTCGCTTAATGAAGGCTTGCGATATATTTGTTCATTGTGCGCGGCAAGAAACCTTTGGTCGTGTATTGATAGAAGCTATGGCTGCTGGAAAGCCTGTTATTTCAACCTGTTGTGGTGGCCCAGAGGAGATTGTAAGTGATGGCGAGACGGGTTATTTGGTCCCGATTGATTCACTAGAAGTCATTGCTGAACGGGTAGATGCATTATTACGGTCAGTGCAATTGCGTAACGATTTTGGTACAGCTGGTCAGAGACGTGTTTTTAATTATTTTTCTGTTGAGTCTTATGCTTCTTCGATACAGAAGATCATCTTGAATATATCTAATTGCCGTAATGACTTGTGAGAATGTTAGATGACTATTTATTATCTATGTCCTGAACATAAACATCCTGTAGGTGGCGTTCGGGTGATATATCAACATGTGGATATATTAAATCGGAATGGCATACCTGCGTATGTGGTTCATAAAACTAAGGGCTTTAGAGTTAATTGGTTTGAGAACACAACAGCTTTAGTCTATTGGCGCGATACTTTTTTGGATCGACTTGTTGCCAGATTCAAGCGGCGCATGGATCCAGATAAAGTGATTGAACTGCCGATTCGTGGTGGAATTCGTCCAGTCATAGATGCTTCTGATATCTTGGTAATCCCCGAAATGTATGGGCCTGATCTTGCTGCCGCTTATGGTAGAGGCATAAAAAAAGTGATATTGAACCAGAATAGCTATCTTACTTTTGTAGGCTATTCTGTGAATAAGGAGCGGCTAATCACGCCTTATCATCATCCAGATGTATTAGCTACTCTAGTCAACTCGGAGGATGGCGAGTGCTATCTACAACATAGCTTCCCAGAACTGCCTTTGTATCGATTTAGACTATCAATCGATACAAAGCGTTTTGCTTTTCAGGGGAAGAAAAAGAAACAGATCTGCTTTTCACGCATCAAGAATGAGCAAGATGCGATGCAGGTGATTAATATCCTTAAGTTTCGAGGTGTACTTGATGATTTTGAGATTATCCCTTTTATCAATATTCCTCAGTCTGAAGTAGCGCGTATCTATCAAGATTCTGTATTATTTCTCAGTTTCGGCTATCCAGAAGGTTTTGGCTTGCCGGCTGCAGAAGCTATGGCTTGCGGTTGCGTTGTTATCGGCTTTCATGGCGGCGGTGGGCGTGAGTTTTTTAAACCAGAGTTTTCTTATCCTATTGAGCAAGGCGATATTATAGGTTTTGCTAAAACTATCGAAGAGGTCATTCAATCTTTTGATTTAGATCCAGCGCCAATCTTTGAAAAAGGCCGGTTGGCGGCTGACTTTATACACGAGTACTATTCTTTTGAACTAGAAGAGCAAGAGGTTGTTAGTGCTTGGCGTTCAATACTATCAAAATTTAACAAAGTATCTACATAGTTTATGAATAAACGAGCTAGAGTTATCGCTTTCCATCTGCCTCAATTTCATCCCACGCCAGAAAATGATGAGTGGTGGGGCAAAGGTTTTACTGAATGGACTAATGTCGCCAAAGCAAAGCCACTGTTTCCAGATCATTATCAACCCCATATCCCTGCGGATCTTGGTTTTTATGATTTACGCTTACCAGAAGCCCGTCATGCTCAGGCTGAATTGGCCAAAGAATATGGCATAGAGGGTTTTTGTTATTATCATTATTGGTTAGGTGACGGACGACGGATGCTTGAAAGACCTGTAGATGAGATTCTATCCAGTGGCGAACCTGATTTTCCATTTTGTTTATGCTGGGCTAACCATAGCTGGAACAGTTCATGGCAGGGCACCAATACAACTTTGATAGAGCAGGTTTATCCCGGATGGGATGACCATGCCGCACATTTTGATTGGTTGCTCAAAGCCTTTAATGATAAACGGTACCTAAAAATAGACGGTAAGCCGATATTTGTTATTTATGCGCCAGATAGTATTCCAGATGTTCGAAAGGTGATGAGTTATTGGCGGGAGTCCGCCCTCAAAGCAGGGTTGCCTGGCCTTTATTTAATTGGCGTATCGCATCGTAACGAGAACTGGGATCCTAGGGAGAGAGGCTTAGACGCTTCAATTATGCAAGCCTTACCTGCACATGATGGACGCATTCCAAAGCGCTATCTTAGCACCAAAATCAAGCTGGCTTTACAGGGTAATAAACACAAGCTGACACTTTGGGATTATGAGGAAATCATGGGTATACTCCTGCGAAGTAATGTTGTCGATTGGCCCGATTATCCTATTGCCCTACCCAACTGGGATAATACGCCACGCGCTGGTATGCGAGGATTAGTCTTTCATAATGCTACACCTGAGTTATTTCGTAGACATTTACATGAAGCCATTGAACGTGTGGCTGATCGAAAACCAGAAGAGGCTATTGTTTTTCTTAAAGCATGGAATGAATGGGCTGAGGGGAATTATGTTGAGCCTGATCAAAAATGGGGTAGGGCATGGCTTGAGGTTATTCGCGATGAAGTCATAGTAGAAAGAGCCGCAGGTGAGTTGAATGTGTGGGATTAACGGTATCTTTGCTTATAGTAATCAAACGCCTCCTGTTGATTTATTGGAATTGGAACGTACTAGTGATGCTATGCGGGTTCGTGGTCCAGATGGATTCGGCACTTGGTGCTCAAACGATGGGCGCATTGGTTTGGGTCATCGCCGCCTTGCTATTATCGAATTATCTGAGCTAGGCGCTCAACCGATGCATACTTCAGATGGGCAGTTGTCGATCACTTTTAATGGTGAAATTTACAACCATCAAGAGCTAAGAGAAAAACTGGTAGCTAAAGGCTTTGTTTTTCGTAGTCATAGCGATACTGAAGTGTTGCTCCATCTATATCGTGACTGTGGTGTCGAGATGGTAAAGCAGCTACGTGGTATGTTTGCATTTGGTTTATGGGATAACCGGAATAGAAAATTAATACTTGCTCGTGATCCTTATGGAATAAAGCCGCTGTACTACTGCAACAAGAAAGGCGTTATTCGCTTTGCTTCACAAGTGAAAGCTTTGTTAGCCGGCGGGGCAATAACGCCCGATATTAACCCCGCTGGAGCAGTCAGTTTTTTACTTTGGGGGAGCGTATCCGAACCTTTAACATTGTACGAAAACATTGAAATGTTACCGGCCGGACACATTTTAGAAATTGAACAAAGTGGAAAGTTAAGCTTTACACAATATTGGAATATTACTAATACTATTGAAAATTCTTGTATAGACGCCGAAAAAATCCCTGTAAGCGAATCTTTAGAATACTCAATCAATGCTATTCGTGAAAGCATAAAGTTACATATGGTGGCTGATGTTCCTATAGGTTCTTTTCTTTCAGCCGGTCTTGATTCCACCGCTATTACTGGCCTTGCAAATGAGTTATCGAAAAAACCTATAGAATCAATTACTCTAGGATTTAATGAATTTAAAGGAAGAAAAGTCGATGAAGTACCAGGTGCTTCAGAAATAGCAAAAATATTAGGTGTTAATCATCACATCATTTTAGCAAGTCTTAGCGACATTGAAGATGAATTGCCTGCGTTTTTTTCAGCTATGGATCAGCCAACAATAGATGGGCTTAATACTTGGTTTGTTAGTAAAGCAGCAAGTCAGGCCGGGCTTAAGGTTGTTTTATCTGGACTGGGTGGTGACGAGTTTTTGGGTGGTTATTCGACTTTTAAAAATATTCCAACCATTGTAAATAATTCAACACGATTGAGCTCTTTACCACTTGCTGGAGATCTATTTTTCTATTTGCATAAGTTCTTAGCAGAAAATTTTAAACATTTTAACCCCAATAAATCTGGCTATTACAAGATGGGGGGGGCGCTGGAAGGAGCTTATCAACTGGAAAGAGGGCTGTTCATGCCATGGCATCTGCATCATATACTAGACAGGGATTTCGCTCAGGTAGGGTTGCAAAATTTATCAAATAATTATTCGGATCGAAAGACTACATTTAATGCTCAATCTAGTTTCTGCAAAATTGTTGAACTTGAATCGAGTAACTATATGAGGAATCAACTTTTACGTGACACTGACTGGATTGGAATGGCTCATTCACTTGAAATACGCGTTCCTTTTGTAGACCATATTCTGTTAGGTCAATTGGTTGGACTCGCCGCTACTGGTCGATTAGGGCAAGGGAAATCGATATTAGCTAATTCGTTAATGACTACTTTGCCGGATAATATACTTAACAGACCAAAAACTGGATTTACAATTCCAATTTGGAGATATGTAAACAATTCATCGCATTTTTCAGCATGGAAAAATAATTCCTTTTTACAACGTAAAAATAGTCATGAATATAAACGATGGGCATATTGCATTTTAGAGCAATGGCCGGGAATAAATAACGTATTAAAGTAATGAAAAGACTCACTATTAATCTTCAGTTGAAATATATTTTACGAATTTATTTGTATGCTAGATAAACAAAAACTTGATAATCAATATGGTTTAATATCAATTATTATGCCCTGCTTTAACGCGGAACATTATCTATATGAGACTATTAAGTGTGTTTTATCTCAGACATACGCCAATTTGGAATTGTTGATTGTTGATGATGGCTCAACCGATTCCAGTCGGAGTATCTTATCTGAATTGTTAAAATTAGATCACCGCCTTATTGTATTTTACCAACAGAACAGCGGTCCTTATCCGGCGCGTAACTTGGCGTTACAACATGCAAAAGGTGACTTTATCGCATTTCTCGATGCCGATGATTACTGGGCTTCTGATTGCCTGGAAAAGTTATACCGGGCGTTGGTTGGCACTAATGCGGACTTAAGTTATTGCGGTTGGCAGAATGTCGTTGAAAATGGCCAAGATGGCCCGCCGCATCTGCCGCCCGCTTATGAGCAAGGCAATATTCATGAGGCTTTCTTAAAAAGTTGTCCGTGGCCGATTCATGCAGCGCTTACGCGTCGAAGCATCGTTAGTAAGTTAGAAGGGTTTTCTACACGCTGTTTTAGTGCCATGGATTATGATTTTTGGATACGGCTTTCCGCAGTCACTCAACATATCGTTCGTGTTCCTGAAGTGTTAGCTTTTTACCGCTGGCATGATTATGGGCAAATATCGTCTGTCAAATGGAGGCAAGTGTTAGATGCTTGGCGCGTTAGAAAAGACTTCGCAGAACAACATGCTGAGCTGATTAAACATTTGGATTTATCCATACTTAATGAATTGATTAATGGTCCATTGCGCAAACAGGCTTTTGAGGCATTTTGGACGCGAGATTTTGTTTCCGCGCAAAAGTTATTTCGAACACTAATAAAGAATGGTTTTTGGCGATTGGCTGATCTCAAATATCTGATGCCTGCTTTATTACCGCTATCTATCTATAGAAGGCTGGTATTGGTTTTGGAAAATAAATGATTGAATCGAGTGTTGGTTTTCGTACAAGGGGAGTATATGCAGCGTTTTGTTATTTTAATGTATCACATGGTGTCAGAGCCAAAAACGGCTGCTGAAATAAAATATGCCTGTAGACCTAAGCAGTTTGAACAACATCTACAAATGTTATTAAATGAAGGATTTAAGCCTGTTAGTATCGGTGCGATTGAAGATTATTATATTAATCATACTCCGCTACCAGACAAAGCCTTTTTAATAACGTTAGATGATGGTTTTGAGGATAATTACAGTAACGCATTTCCAATTTTGAGACGTTATCAGATTCCAGCAATCATTTATCTAGCGACAGGTTTAGTGGGTAAAACTAATCAATGGATGAGTGCGCCAACTTTTTCTAAGCGCAAGATGTTGTCTTGGGCACAAATTAAAGAGATGGCAAGTCAGGGTATAGACTTTGGTTCACACACAGTTAATCACCCTGCGTTGACTGAACTTGATGATGAAAGTGTATGTAAAGAATTAGTCCAATCAAAGAAAATTATTGAAGAACAGTTAGGTGTGGCATGTAGTCACTTTGCCTATCCTTTTGGACTACTTAATGAAAGAACTCGTGAATTAGTTCAGCAAGCTAGTTTTAAAACAGCGTGTACGACGCGATCTGGTTTTAATAATGCTGCGCGTGATCCTTTAATGCTACATCGCATTGAAGTCTACGGTGATGATTCAGCATGGAAACTTAAGCAAAAAATCGGGTTTGGTATGAATGACGCGAGTTGGTTTTTTCCCTTGAAATATTATTCTTCAAGGCTGTTGGCAAGGATTTGTTAAGTAATGGTTTTTTATGATTGTTTTTTTTGGATGATAATTTTACCAAAAATTGATATCCGATCTAGGCTATTAAATCCATATAAACAACTTTATAAGTCAAAAAAATGAATACATCGTATCCCATTAAAGATCAAGTTACGGTCGCGGTATGTTGTTATAATGCCGCTCATTATTTACCGAACTTGATCGAAGAACTGAGCCTCCAAAATTGCTCTATTCCTTTTGAAGTATTGATTATTAATAACAACAGTATCGACAATACTCAAGAGCTGATTGAGCGTTTAGCCGCAGTTAATTCGGTTACCATACGCCATGTTAACGAATTTGAGCAAGGGATTGTTTTTGCTAGGAATCGAGCGATTGAAGAAAGCTTGACGAGTCGTTATTTAGCGTTTATTGATTCCGATGAGGTTCCTAGAAAAGGCTGGTTGCAGGCTGCAATCAATATATTGCGCAATGACGAAATTGACTGCGTCGGCGGTAAAATATCGATCTCTTTATCTTCACGTCCCAAGTGGCTAAGTGATGATCTTTTGCCTTTTTACGGAGAGGTTAATTACAGTAATCAACGATTCTTAATTCGTGAACTTTCGACCCCGATATGGAGCGGAAATATTGCTTACAATATGCGGATATTTCATCAGGGACTACGATTCGATGCCCGCTATAACCGTAAAGGTTATGCTCTTGGTGGAGGGGAAGATAATATGATGTTCCGTTATTTACTGCAAAATAATTTCACGTTGATGTATGAGCCTAGAATGGAAATTTTGCACTTAATACCCGATGAAAAAATTAAACGCAGGTATTTTTTAAAGATTCACTATATAGCAGGTGAAAAATCCAGTTTATATGAAATGGATTTTGATGGAAAAAAAATATTTGGCGTTCCAAGGTATATGTTCTTGCAGCTATTCAGAAAAGCTTATCAGGTTTTACTGTTTTGTCTTGTAAAACCCTATGCCTATATGCGAGAAGCTATGAACTGGACTTATCAATTGGGGATGATAATTGGATGTTATAAAAAAGCCTATAAACAAAAATAGCGCTGAACCTATGATTCTATTTTCCTAACGAATTTCTCTATATGTAATAAATTATTTCAAACTAAACCATCATATAACTAATAAAACCGACTTATGAAAAAATTCAAATTATCATTGTTTTTTATATTATTGGCTCCATTATTCTCTACCTCTGCAGTAGCTGATGAAACAACCATGGGAAATATGTATCAAATTACAGCCAGTGAGGTTAGACAATTGCCGCCCTTTTGTATGGGTTTGTCGATAGAAAATTTTAGAGAAGATGCTAAGTCCCTCAAACAAAATATATCTGTACCTGGCCAACACACTCATCATTTTTGTCATGGTATGAAATCGTTGCTTAGAGGGGATAGCGGTGATAAAAAATCTTATGAAACAGCAATTCAAGAGTTCGAGTATGTCCAAAAGCATTCTACTAGCAAGCATGAGTTATTGGACAGTACTAGTCTTTATAAAGCCGAGGCCTTAGGAAAACTAGGAAAAACAGGCCCTGCAATTACTGAATATAACAAAGCCATACAATTAAATAATACGTATCATCAAGCTTATGCTCGATTAGCAGATTATTATTTAAAGCTAGGTATGAAACAAGACGCAATAGATACCATTAAAATGGGGCTTAGGTTCTCTCCAGAATCTAAAGGTTTGAAAAATCGCTTACATAAACTTTCAGCAGATAAATAATTTAAGATAGAAGTTAAGGCTGCTGATATTTAATGTAAGTGATATCTGACTCTTTTGTGTTTAAAATCTGATTAGATTCAAGGTTGGCTCATGACTATTAAAGATTGGCTAGTAGAAGATAGGCCTAGAGAGAAACTTTTACAGCGAGGGCCATCAGCTTTAACGGATGCTGAATTGTTGGCTATTTTTTTACGTACAGGCACACCGGGTAAAACGGCTGTAGATTTAGCTAAACAATTGTTAGCAGATTTTGGATCATTAAAAGCCTTGTTAGATGCTGATCAACAACAATTCTGTAAAGGCTTGGGTTTAGGCAGTGCTAAATATGCTCAGCTACAAGCGGTACTTGAAATGGCTAAGCGTCATTTTAAAGAAGTACTGCAGCGCGGTAGTGCTTTATCGAGTCCAGAGATTACTCGAGCTTATCTTAGTGCCCAATTACGTGGTTATAGTTTTGAAGTATTTGCCTGCTTGTTTCTTGATAACCAGCATCAGGCCATTCAATTGGATGAATTATTCAGAGGTACTATAGATGGTGCTAGCGTGTATCCCAGAGAAGTTGTTAAGCTTGCGCTGAGCTATAATGCAGCGGCTGTTATTTTTGCACATAATCATCCTTCTGGAATTTCTGAGCCTAGTCAGGCTGATAAACAAATTACTGATAAGCTTAAACAGGCTCTTGCCTTATTTGATATACGAGTTTTAGATCATTTTATTATTGGCGATGGTTTGCCTTATTCATTTGCAGAGCATGGTTTATTGTAAATGATGATTTTATTGCCTAATAGTATCCTAGTTAAAAAAGTTACTGTAACAAAGCAAGTGCTTGTCGTTATAAAAACGCTAATATTTCTGATATCTATTTGATTATAAGAGCCTTCAGGTAATATTTATTTGGAATATGAAAATTATTTAGGTGATTTTTTAATTAAGAGGTTACAATTACGGCTCGCATTATTAGTTAGAGTTTTTGTTATGGTATGCACTATCTGGCATACAAGTAACACGGCTTCTACTCGTCTTATCTTTAGAGTTTTGTAGTTTTGTATCAGTGTTTTAATTAAATCCTTAGATATAATCATTTTCAGGTAAATTATCATGAATAAGCAAAAATTAAATGAACCATCTGCTCATAAAGAAGACGGCGTAGAAAATAGACGTCGTTTTATTAAAAGTGCGGCAGTTGCCGCTCCCGTTGTTTTAACCTTATCGAGTCCCTCGGTATTCGGAGTACAGTGTTTGTCGCAGGTGATGTCCGGTAATACCTCTCATGTAGTCACGGGCAGTTGTGCTTTGGGGCAAAATCCATTTTATTGGAGAAATCCAGATAATAAGGGTGCTTGGACGACAGCAGGTTTTAAATATAGCAAAAGTGGCAGTGGTACGAATTGTTCTGATTATTCTGGTGGCACAAAATTTGATGCCACCATCGCTTTTGACAGCGGTGTTGATGATCGTATGCGATCCATTGTATGTAATAATTCCACCACCACGACATTAAATGCTTACTTAGTTGCCGCGCTCTTGAATGCGAGCACACCAAACTCTAATTATATTTATACAGCGGCTCAAGTTCGTCTATTACAAACTAAGGATCTGGGCGTCCCACCCAATATGTCTACAGCCGATAATGATGTGTTAACTTTTTTAATAAGCACCATGAATCCCTAACCCTCAAGCTGATATTATAAAACCTATGTTTGAAAATAACCTGATCGGGTTGCCCATTGTTCCAGTTATTCATTGTCGTTTTTGGGATGAGGAGTGTGTTATCTACAATCAGTTGACAGGCGATGCGCACTTGATTGACGGTATGGGCGCAGAAGTTTTTAAAATACTTTCAGAAAAAGCAGCGACACGAATACAGCTGCTGCAAACTATAAATAGCAATTTCGAATGGGAGATGGATTTTGATGCTGAAGGCTTTTTAGATAATTTAATTCTTGAATACCAAAAGTTAGGTTTAGTTGATGTGACGGAAAATACTTCTGCATGAAACTTGATACGCTTTCAAAAAAGACAGTTGTTCGCGCACTGAATAGTGATGGGCTTAGATTTAAAATAGGTGGATTTAATGTTTGTTTGTCCTCTTCAGTGCCAGCCGTCGCCGAGCATTTGTTATGTCTATATGGCGCTTTCGATGTTCTTGATAATACGGCATTCATAGACTTTTATACCGCACTGGAGCCGCCATCCAAATTGCGACGTTTTTTTCGTCCACAAGTTAATTTTTCATTCGACGGTTATTTTCCTTTCAAGCCCTTACCTTATAAACAAGCATCTGCTATGTTTGAATGGGGCTTAAACTGGTGTATTGCTAGTCATTCTCATCAATACTTAATCATTCACGCCTCTGTAGTAGAGCGCAATGGACAAGCCTTTATATTTCCAGGTACGCCCGGCAGCGGCAAAAGTACGTTATGTGCCGCCTTGGTCAGCAGAGGTTGGAGGTTACTTTCTGATGAGATGACGCTGCTTTCAGTGAACGATGGCTGTGTGTATCCGGTGCCTCGCCCCATCAGCCTAAAAAATAGGTCTATTGACGTTATTCAAGATTTTGCACCTGACGCGGTCATAGGGGAGGTATTCAAGAATACGGCAAAAGGCTCAATAGGGCATGTGCGTCCATCTGATGACAGTGTGGCACTTGGTGAAATTCCAGCCCAACCGGCTAAGTTGATTTTTCCTAAATATGAGAGAGATTCGAATACTGTGCTAACACCGTTGAGCAAAAGCCGGGCGTTATTAAAGGCTGCCGAAAACTGTTTTAATTATAATATTTTAGGTCTTAAGGGTTTCACTAGTTTAAGCAATTTGATAGATGCCAGCGATTGTTATGAATTCAAATACAGTCATCTTGAGGAAGCCGTGGCATTATTTACGGACCTAGCCCATTGAAATCCTTTCAACAGCCGATTTTATGCACGGTACTCATAGATCCTCAGTTAGCGCTTACTTTCACTTTGCGCCAGTGGGATCTACTAATCCGGCAGGCGCGTAGTGCAAACTTACTGGCGAGGCTGGGATATTTATTCGAATCGGCCGAACTGTTAAATCAACTACCTACTCAGGCGCTCGCACATATTATGTCAGCGCAAGCGTATGCAGATCGTTTTTATATATCCTTGCAACGGGAAATAAGCTGCATTCAGGAGGCGTTACACTCGGTTAATGCGCCTCTGGTTTTATTAAAAGGATCGGCCTATTTTATGGCCGGAAATATTGCCGCCAAAGGTCGGTTGTTTTCGGATGTGGATATTCTGGTTCCAGAAGATAAATTGCCAGCAGTGGAAGATGCTTTGATGAAAGCGGGATGGATGACCAACACTATCGACCCCTATGACCAGAAATATTATCGGCAATGGATGCACGAAATTCCACCGTTGAGGCATTTAAAGCGTCAAACAACCATTGACGTGCATCATAACATCCTACCCAAAACTACTCAGTTTTGTCCGGATGCCAACAAGTTGTTGGCCAACAGTGTCAAACTTCCTAATCAAAATATTTGGATATTAGCACCTGAAGATAGGGTGTTGCACAGTGCCATGCATTTGTTTCACGAAGGAGAGTTTGCCCAGGGTTTACGCGACTTGTCCGACCTAGATTTATTACTTAAAGAATTTTCAACTCAGGTCAATTTCTGGGAGAAATTACTGCTGCGTGCTAATGAGGTCCAACAACAAATCCCGTTATTTTACGCGCTACGTTATAGCAAACATATTTTACAAACACCGATACCTGAAAGCGTACTTGAAGCTTCAAAACAGCGTATCAATACGACCTTGATGGACGCGCTCTTCTTAAGAGCCTTACTGCCCGATCATGATAGCTGCAATGATAAATGGACTGGATTAGCTCGAAGCTTATTATTCATAAGATCTCATTGGTTAAAAATGCCTGTTTATTTAATGGTGCCTCATTTAATACGCAAAACTTATAGACGAATACTAGGAAAAGAGCTGCATTAGCGTAGCACTTAGTTATTACCTGACCTTACTTAGTAACGTTGAGTTCACTCGTTTGCCGCGACAAAACCGAGGCGCGCAGGTTGATGCAATCAAGCTGCCTTTTCTTTGGATACTTTTTAAAGGCTGCGCAAAAGAAAGTATCTAGCCTTCGGGGCACTGTACACAGTTAAGTAGTCAGTTGCTTGCTTGGAGTAAAACTGCTTTAGCTGTTTTAAAAGGCAATAGCTGAAGCTATTGCACTCCAGATTTTTGCTGATTTTCCCTTAACTGTGGGCAATGTGCCTTCGGGTGCGAATATCCGAATAACACATCGTCACGATCGCGACCTCATTATATGTTTTGTTAAACTGCTAAATGGCTGCGTAACATCAGTTATTACTCATTATCGTATTAAACACTCATGAAAATTCTACATATACTTGATCATTCCATTCCTTTACATAGCGGCTATACCTTTCGAAC
>CAMDOP010000051.1 GCA_945903675.1 Crenothrix polyspora | reverse complement strand
CCTCAACACAAAAGTCGCACTTGCTCTCAAATTTTAATATAGCTCACTAATAGGCCAACGTGGTCTTGCAAAAATATCTAATCCTTGCTGCTGTCCAAGCATTAAACGCTGACAGCCTGCATAAGCAATCATAGCGCCATTATCTGTACAAAACTCTAGCCTAGGGAAGTAAATTTGCGCTTGTTCTTTTATGGTCATCTCAGTTAATAATGATCGAATTTGAGAGTTAGCGCTAACACCTCCAGCAACAACCAATCTTTTTAAACCCGTTTTTTGTAAAGCACGCTTACACTTAATAGTCAGCGTTTCGGCAACAGCTAGCTGAAATCCGGCGGCAATATCAGCTTTATCTTGTGACGTTTTTTCAGAAGCATTAATAGTATTAAGCGCAAAGGTTTTTAAACCACTAAAACTAAAATCCAATCCTGGACGATCGGTCATAGGACGAGGAAATTTAATTTGCGGATACCCTTGTTCCGCTAACTTAGACAATTTAGGACCTCCTGGATAACTAAGGCCTAATAGTTTTGCTGTTTTATCGAAGGCTTCTCCCGCGGCATCATCTAGCGACTCACCTAGCAACAGATATTCACCTATCTGATTTACCTGTACCAGTAATGTGTGCCCACCAGAAATCAATAACGCTACAAACGGAAATGCTGGAGGATTCTCTTCTAACATAGGTGCAAGCAGATGACCTTCCATGTGGTGGACAGCTACAGCAGGAATTTTCCATGTCCACGCCAAACTTCTTGCTGTTGACGCCCCAACCAATAAAGCACCCATCAAACCAGGACCTGCTGTGTAAGCAATGCCTTCAATATCCGCACTTGTAAGCTGGCTTTCTTGAATTAATTGCTTAATAAGAGGCACTAGTTTACGAATGTGATCACGTGAAGCTAACTCAGGCACGACACCGCCATATTCACTGTGCATCTCGACTTGACTATATAAAACATGATTAATTAAACCTCTTTTAGCATGATAAATGGCTACGCCAGTTTCATCGCAGGAGGTTTCTATTCCTAAAACGTACATTGATATTTTTGAAAATTAGAAAAGTGAATGTATAATTGTCGATTGTATCTATTCTGTGGATAATTGTTATCCTGCAATCAATATTAACATAATTGGAATCATATAATGCCATCAGTGAAAATTAAAGAAAACGAACCATTTGATATTGCTATTCGTCGCTTCAAGCGCGCTTGTGAAAAAGCTGGAGTATTAGCAGAAGTTCGTCGTCGTGAGTTCTACGAAAAACCAACAGCTGAACGCAAGCGTAAAGGCGCAGCCGCTGTTAAACGTCACTTGAAAAAACTAGCACGTGAACGTTATGCATTGAAAAACCTTCGCCGTGGACGTCCAGTTCTGTAACAAGGCTAACACAATGGATTTACTAACTGATAGCATCAGGGAAGACATGAAAGCCTCTATGAAAGGAGGCCATAAAGTCAGATTAGGCGTGATACGCTTAATTTTAGCAGCCATAAAACAAGTAGAAGTTGACGAGCGCATCCAACTCGATAACAATCGAGTCATTTTGGTGCTAGACAAAATGCTAAAACAGCGCCGTGAATCTATAAAGCAATTTACCGATGCCAATCGACTTGATTTAGCAGTTATTGAAGAGGCTGAAATATTAGTCATTCAAGACTTCCTGCCACAACCATTGTCTGAACAAGAAATTGATGACATGGTAAATGACGCCATACAAACATCTAAAGCAGAATCTGTTAAAGAAATGGGCAAAGTAATGGCTTTACTCAAAGAAAAAATGCAAGGCCGTGCTGACATGTCTATAGTTAGCAATAAAATAAAGGCAGCATTAGCTGAGTAATTTTACCTAGGTAAAAAAATGTCAGGTAGAATCCCTCGCGATTTTATAGATGATCTATTGGTGCGGGTTGATATAGTCGACTTAATCGATTCGCACACACCTCTAAAAAAAACGGGCGCTAACTTTGTTGCCTGCTGTCCTTTTCATTCAGAAAAAACACCAAGCTTTTCTGTAAACCGAAATAAACAATTCTTTCATTGCTTTGGTTGCGGAGTCAGCGGAAACTCTATCAGTTTTCTCATGATGCTAAATAACCTAGACTTCGTTGAGGCCATTGAAGATCTTGCGGCCTTTGCGGGAATTGAAGTACCTAGGGAAGAAAATACCCACCAAACAAGCGATAAAAAGGAAGATTTAAACAGCCTTTACCAACTAATGGATCAGGCTGCAGAATTTTATGTGCAGCAACTACGCACTAGTGATGAAGGGAAAAAAGCAGTTGAATATTTAAAAGCTCGCTGCATCAACGGTGACTGCGCAAATGAATTTTTATTGGGTTACGCACCTAACGAATGGAAAGCATTAGCCAACGCTTTTGATCACAGCGCCTTAATCAAAGCAGGATTAATTGTTAACAAGGAAGAGGGAAAAATCTACGACCGCTTTCGCAATAGAATAATTTTTCCTATTCGCGATAAACGAGGTCGAGTCATCGGTTTTGGTGGGCGCGTAATTGATGACTCATTACCTAAGTATCTAAATTCTCCAGAAACATTACTATTTCATAAAGGGAATGAAGTTTACGGCCTATATGAACTACTAAAGAAAAATCCAAAACCACCTCAAATACTTATCGTTGAAGGCTATATTGATGTTATTAGCCTCTCACAATTCGGTATTAATTATGCCGTTGCAGCATTAGGGACTGCAATATCACAAGCACACCTTAATTTGTTATTTCGATTTTCACCGGAAATAGTTTTGTGCTTTGATGGCGACAAAGCAGGACGAGCAGCCGCTTGGAAAGCTATGGAGCCGGTTTTTTTAAGTCTAAAGGACAATTGCTCTTGCCGAATTATGATGTTGCCACAGGATCAGGACCCAGACTCTTTAATCCGCAAAGAAGGCTTAACAAACTTCACTCTACGCGTAAAAACAACCCAAGCTCTATCAGATTATTTTTTTGAACAAATATCTGAAAACCTAAATCTTTCTGAAATGGAAGGTCGCGCGCAATTAGTCGGAAAAGCCAAGCCCTACCTAGAAAAACTACCTGACGGTGTTTTTCGTGAAATGATGCTTGCTCGATTAAAAAAAACTTCAGGAATATCGACGCTCAATACATTAACTCCTCACCAAACACCGCAGAACTCCTATCCAGAGAAAAAGGCAATCAAGTCATCCACTCTTTCAGCGCCCGCAAAATCTGCTAGAACAGCCACAGCACTATTGCTACAAAACCCTAGACTCATCCACAACATTAATAAGGCAGCGCTTAATTGGGATCATTTAGATATTAGGGGCATAGATTTATTAAAAGACATACAACAGGTTATATTAAGCAAAAATAACATCAACACTGCCGTATTAATAGAACATTATCGCAACACTGTCCACGAAAAGGCAGTCAAAGCCCTCGCCTCTCTTAACTTATATGTATCAGAAAATAACATAGATATGGTATTTGCTGATACGCTTAAATCTTTACTTAAACAAGGGGAATACGCAACGATTGCTAAGCTAGAAACTAAAGCACAAAACCAAGGACTCGATGTTCACGAACAACAATTATTAATTAAAATACTAACTGACAAATAATTTAATGCTAAATAATGATAATTAAAGTAAAATTCGCTGTTGGCATAGTCGTACTCAAATAAGTAAATAATGAATCAAGAACAACAACAGTCTCAGTTAAAACAGTTAATAGCCAAAGGCAAAATGCAGGGATACCTGACTTATGCGGAGGTTAATGATCACTTACCCAGTGACATTGTTGATCCAGAACAAATCGAAGACATCATTGGCATGATCAATGAAATGGGTATAAAAGTCTACGAATCAGCACCAGACGAAGACTCATTAATTACTGACTCAGCTGCAGTGACTACTGACGATGAAGATGCAGAAGAAGTTGCCGCATTAGCTTCAGTGGATAGTGAGTTTGGTAGAACAACCGATCCTGTCCGCATGTATATGCGGGAAATGGGCTCAGTTGAACTTTTAACGCGTGCTGACGAATTAAAAATTGCTAAGCGCATTGAAGAAGGTCAACAACAACTCGTTAAAGCAATTTCTCGCTCAAGTATCGTCGTTGAAAACTTCTTACAGTCTTTTGATTCGATCTCTGAAGAAGGCTCAGAAACTAGGCTCACTGATTTAATCTCTGGTTTTATTGACCTAAGTGACACGGGCGACTTAATTACTGCACTTCCAATACCTGATGGCACAGAAGAAGCAACTGAGGCTGTAGAAGAAGAAGCAAAGGGTCTAAATTACGAGGAAGTCTTAGAGAAAGTTGAGGCTCTTAGAAAGCAACTTAAAGCAACCTCTACTTTAATTAAAAAACATGGCTATTCTAACGATAAAGCTGAAAAATCTTTTGAGTCTTTAGCAGAATTGTTCATGGAATTCAAATGGACTCCGCAATATTTAAAAAGATTAACCGCCATTATTCCAATTGGCGTGGCTAGTGTTCGTGAACAAGAAAAACTGATTCTAGATATTTTTACTAAAGATGCAGGAATGCCACGTAAAGACTTTATTGCTTCATTCACTGAAAAAGAATCTAGCGCTGAGTGGCTTGATAACTACCTGAATAACGAAAATAAGTATTCAGCAGCATTAAAAATACGCGAAAAAGACTTAAGAAAAGCACAAAGACTGCTAACTGAATTAGAAGCAGATTTTGGTGTAAATATTAATACCTTGAAGGACATTAATCGCCGCATGTCTATTGGCGAAGCTAAGGCTAGGCGCGCTAAAAAAGAAATGATCGAAGCTAATTTAAGACTTGTCATTTCCATTGCAAAAAAATATACTAATCGCGGTTTACAGTTCTTAGATTTAATTCAAGAAGGCAATATTGGCTTAATGAAAGCTGTGGATAAATTTGAATATCGCAGAGGTTATAAGTTCTCTACTTATGCGACTTGGTGGATTAGGCAAGCAATCACTAGATCGATTGCTGATCAAGCTAGAACCATTCGCATTCCAGTTCACATGATTGAAACAATCAACAAACTGAATCGAATTTCTAGGCAAATACTGCAAGAAATGGGGCGTGAAGCTACGCCAGAAGAATTGGCAGAGCGCATGGAAATGCCAGAAGACAAGGTTCGCAAAGTCTTAAAAATAGCCAAAGAACCTATCTCAATGGAAACCCCTATTGGCGATGATGAAGATTCTCATTTGGGAGATTTCATAGAAGATGCTAAAGTATTGTCTCCAGTCGAAGCTGCTACTATTGCAGGTTTACGTGAATCTACACAAAACGTATTGGCCGGATTAACAGCAAGAGAAGCAAAAGTATTACGTATGCGCTTTGGTATCAACATGAATACCGACCATACCTTAGAAGAAGTTGGCAAACAATTTGATGTAACTCGCGAACGAATACGTCAAATTGAAGCAAAAGCATTAAGAAAATTAAGACACCCTTCTCGCTCAGAACAACTAAGATGTTTTCTTGACGGCGAATAAAAAAACATAGGGCCCTTAGCTCAGCTGGTTAGAGCGTCCGACTCATAATCGGCAGGTCGTAGGTTCAAGTCCTACAGGGCCCACCATCATTAAAGAAACAAAGGCTGCTTCCGCAGCCTTTTCTATATCGAAGATTTACTTTATAGGTATCAACGTGAGCAATAATTTTAGCTTTACATCAGAATCTGTTTCAGAAGGCCATCCCGACAAAGTCGCGGATCAAATTTCTGATGCCGTCCTTGACGCTTTATTGGCTCAAGATCCAAAATCAAGAGTAGCCTGTGAAACGTTAGTAAAAACCGGCATGGTCATTCTTGCTGGTGAAGTCACGACTCACGCTTGGGTAGATCTTGAAGCATTAGTTAGAAAAGTAGTCTGTGATATCGGTTATGACCATGGCGACATAGGCTTTGATGGCAATAGTTGCGCGGTATTAAATGCCATAGGCAAGCAATCACCCGACATTGCCATGGGTGTTGATGAAGGCGAAGATCATGAACAAGGTGCCGGCGACCAAGGATTGATGTTTGGTTATGCCAGCAATGAAACTGATGTATTAATGCCGGCTCCTATTACCTACTCACATCTACTAATGAAACGTCAGGCCGATGTGCGTAAGAATAATACGCTGCCATGGCTGCGTCCCGATGCTAAAAGTCAGATTACGTTCAGATACGAAAATAATAGACCAGTGGCCATTGATGCTGTCGTTTTATCAACTCAGCATTCACCAGAAATCAGCAACAAAGCCTTACATGAAGCGGTCATGGATGAAATCATCCTGCCAGTATTACCTAAAGAATGGTTACATAAAGACACCAAATTCTTTATCAACCCGACAGGCCAATTCATTATTGGTGGTCCTGTAGGTGATTGTGGCTTAACTGGCCGTAAAATTATCGTCGATACTTACGGCGGCATGGCTAGACATGGTGGTGGCGCCTTTTCTGGTAAAGATCCTTCCAAGGTTGATCGTTCTGCAGCTTACATGGCTCGCTACGTAGCAAAAAACATTGTAGCTGCTGGCCTAGCTGAGCGTTGTGAAATTCAAGTATCTTATGCTATAGGCATTGCTGAACCTACTTCAATCACCGTTGAAACGTTTGGCACTAGCAAACTGAGTGAAGATAAATTAGTACAGATAGTCAGAGATATTTTTGATCTAAGACCTAAAGGCTTAATTGCTACTTTAGATTTATTAAAGCCCATTTATCAAATCACAGCAGCTTATGGTCACTTTGGTCGCACCGAAGACTCATTTAGCTGGGAAAAAACTGACAAGGTTGACGCATTAAAAGATGCGGCAGATCTTTAATCAAACGCTAACAAAGGAATACACATGAGTTTTCAAGATTATAAAATTGCTGACATTTCTTTAGCAGCATGGGGCCGTAAAGAAATCAATATAGCCGAAACTGAAATGCCAGGCTTAATGGCTTTACGTAAAGAATATGGATCAGAACAACCACTAAAAGATGCACGTATTGCCGGTTGTTTACACATGACTATACAAACAGCGGTTTTAATCGAAACGCTGACCGCTTTAGGTGCAGAAGTGCGTTGGTCTTCCTGCAACATTTTCTCTACTCAAGATCATGCCGCAGCCGCCATTGCCGCAGCAGGTATTCCTGTTTTCGCTTGGAAGGGCGAAACTGAAGAAGAAGCAGAATGGTGCATAGCCCAAACTATTGACGGCATAGAGGGCTGGCGCCCTAATATGATTTTGGATGATGGCGGTGATTTAACCACCTTAATGCATAACAACTACCCTGAATTAATGGCCGATGTTAAAGGCTTATCTGAAGAAACTACGACAGGCGTATTGCGCCTGTATGAAATGGTGACTAACTGTACGCTGAAAGTACCTGCGTTTAATGTTAACGATTCCGTTACTAAATCAAAATTTGATAACTTATACGGTTGCCGCGAATCTTTAGTAGACGGCATTAAACGTGCCACAGATGTCATGATTGCCGGAAAAATTGCCGTTGTCTGCGGTTACGGTGATGTGGGCAAAGGCTGCGCTCAATCATTACGTGGCCTAGGTGCAACAGTTTTAATTACAGAAATCGATCCAATCTGCGCACTACAAGCGGCAATGGAAGGTTTCCGCGTCGTCACTATGGAAGAAGCGGCACCTATAGCTAATATCTTTGTGACTGCAACAGGAAACTTCAGCATTATCACGCATGCACACATGCTGGCGATGCGCGATCAAGCTATTGTTTGTAACATAGGTCATTTTGATGCTGAAATTGAAATTGCTTCATTACGTCAATATGAATGGGAAAATATCAAACCTCAAGTCGATCACGTTATCTTTCCTGACGGAAAACGCCTGATTATTTTAGCTGAAGGTCGTCTAGTCAATCTAGGTTGTGCAACAGGACATCCAAGCTTTGTGATGTCTAACTCATTTTGCAACCAAGTATTAGCGCAAATCGAGTTATGGAAGAACTCAGCTAGCTACAAGAATGAAGTGTATATCTTACCTAAAATATTAGACGAGAAAGTCGCAAGATCACATTTACAACAAATCGGTGTGAATCTTACGGTATTAACTGATGCCCAGGCTAAATATATCAACGTGCCTGTTGCAGGTCCTTACAAAGCAGATCATTATCGTTATTGATTAATAAGCGATCACGTGTAATATAGCCCAATATTTAACGGCTTATTGTTGGGTTACACTACGCTAACCCAACTTACACTTATTGACATGCATACACCACAAAAACATGACCAGCTCTACAGCTTTGAATTTTACCCTCCTAAATCCCCCGAAGGTGCGGTAACGTTACAACAGGTTTATAGCAAACTCGCAGAACTTTCACCTGACTTTTTCTCCGTCACTTTCGGTGCCGGCGGCTCAACTCGCGACAAAACCTTTGATACGGTTATCGATATCCAAGCCCAAGGCCTAGCCGCTGCGCCGCATTTATCATGCGTTGCTTCAACAAAAGCCAATATCCGCGCCATACTCAAAGACTACCAAGATAACGGTATCAGCAAGATAGTCGCGCTAAGAGGTGATATACCTTCTGGCATGATGTCAGCCGGTGAGTTTCGTTATGCTAATGAATTAGTCGAATTTATCCGCCAAGAAAGCGGTGACCACTTTCAAATACACGTAGCCGCTTATCCAGAAGTACACCCACAATCTGAGTCAGCAACTTCTGACTTTAAAAACTTTAAACGCAAACTCGATGCCGGTGCTAATGCCGCGATTACTCAATATTTTTACAACGCAGAAGCCTATTTCCACTTCGTAGACAACTGTGAAAAGCATGGCATCACTATTCCTATAGTGCCTGGCATCATGCCCATTACTCAATATACGCAATTATTTCGCTTCTCAGAAATGTGCGGTGCAGATATTCCACGCTGGATGAGAAAACGTCTAGAAAGTTTTGGTGATGATAAGACATCTGTACAAGCCTTTGGCTTAGATGTTGTCAGCGAACTTTGCCAACGTTTATTAGACAATGGTGCCCCTGGCTTGCATTTTTATACCATGAATCAATCGGCACCATGTTTGGCCATCATAGATCGACTCAAACCATAGGATAACCCTATTTTTAAAAGCGAACACATGAGCAATCAATCTCTTTCAAAACGTGACCTCTCGGTTTTGTGGCATCCATGCACACAAATGAAAGACCATGAAAGATCAGCCATCATTCCTATTAAAAAAGGCCAGGGTGTTTGGCTAGTAGATTTTGATGGTAATCGCTACCTAGACGCCATTAGTTCGTGGTGGGTTAATTTGTTTGGTCACGCAAACCCACACATTAATGCCGCACTCAAAGATCAGATCGACAACTTAGAACAAGTCATATTTGCTGGCTTCAGCCATGAACCTGCCATCAATTTAGCAGAACAACTTGTCGCAGTAACGCCCAAAGGTCTTGAGCGCTGCTTTTATGCCGACAACGGCTCTGCAGCCGTAGAAGTTGCACTCAAGATGAGCTTTCATTACTGGCGTAATAAGAGTCAAGCTCAAAAAACTAAATTCATCACCTTAGAAAACAGTTATCACGGTGAAACCTTAGGTGCTCTAGCCGTCGGTAATGTCGCGTTATACAAAGAAACCTACGCGCCCTTATTAATGGATGTCATTACGGTACCTGGACCTGACTGTTACTACAGAGAACCTGAGGAATCTTGGGCGGATTATTCTACTCGCCGTTTTGCGTTGATGGAACACACTCTACAACAACACGCAGAAAGCGTATGCGCAGTCATTATAGAACCTCTAGTTCAATGCGCGGGCAATATGCGCATGTATGATCCTATTTATTTAACGCTGCTGCGTGCTGCTTGCGATAAATACCAAGTGCATTTAATTGTCGATGAAATCGCAGTGGGTTTTGGGCGTACAGGTACTTTATTTGCTTGTGAACAAGCGGCTATCAGCCCAGATTTTATGTGTTTATCTAAAGGCTTAACTGGTGGTTATTTACCGCTATCGGCAGTGATGACGACCAACCATATCTATCAGGCATTTTATGACGACTATCATAAACTTAATGCTTTCTTACATTCGCATAGCTACACGGGCAATGCCTTAGCTTGCAGAGCAGGTTTGGCTACCTTAGAAATCTTTCAGCAAAAAAACGTTATCGAAAACAATAAACGACTTGCGGCCATCATGCAGCAGATGACCACTCATTTTATTGAACATTTACATGTCGCCGAAGTTAGGCAAATAGGCATGATAGTCGCTATCGAACTGGTCAAAAACAAACAAACACGTGAGCCGTATCCTTGGCAAGAACGTCGTGGCCTGAGAGTTTATCAATATGCCTTGTCTAAGGGCGTATTATTACGTCCGCTAGGTAATGTCATTTATTTTATGCCACCTTACATCATCACCGAAACAGAGCTTTTATTCATCGCTAAGGTGGCTTTTGAGGGTATACAGTGGGCGCTTAAGGATTAAGATGAGAGTTTCCAGATTATATACAACAGCCATCTTAACAACAGGCAAAACTATAGCACTCGATGATGACAATGCTCATTATGTCAGAACGGTATTGCGCTTAAAAAAAGATACCGACATTATTCTATTTAATGGCACGGGCGGTGAATACTTAGGCAGCATCTCAGAAGTCAGTCGAAAAGCTGTATTCATAGACATAAAACAATGGATAGATCGTAGCGCAGAATCATCTTTAATTGTCACATTGGGCCTAGGTATTTCACGTGGTGATCGTATGGATTTTACTGTACAAAAAGCTGTGGAATTGGGCGTTAACGACATCACCCCCTTAATGACCGAACATTGCGTGGTACAACTTAAAGGCGAAAAAAGACCCCAGCGTTTATTGCATTGGCAAAAAATCGCCCAACATGCCGCAGAACAAAGTGGCAGAACCATGGTGCCGGCCTTAACCTACATTCATCATTTGCAACACTGGGTAGATTTACAACAAGGTCTAAAAGTATTTCTTGATCCATATGCTACTACTTCACTCGCCGAACTCAGTCCCATAAACGGACAAGTGACTTTGCTTACTGGTCCCGAAGGTGGCTTTGCAGAACAAGAACGAGAACTGGCCAAAGCAGCAGGATTTATTCCGGTCTGCATGGGTAAACGTATACTAAGAACAGAAACAGCCTCCTTAGCGGCCTTAGCTGCCGTACAAATACTCTGGGGAGATTTTAAAGCCCCCACTACCCTAACTAAATCAGAAATCTAAATGCTACGCACACTTAGCTATGCTCTCTTACCCCTGTTGATATTGCTAATTGCAATAGCATTAGCCTGTGTCATCAGCTATTTTGTGGTATTGGGCTTCGGAGAGTTCGTCGAATTTAGAAAGATTATCAGTAAAAGTACACAAGTACTGCTTATCTTAAGCATATTCCCAATAACCTATTACCTTAAAATAAGTAAAGCTGAACTAGGCTTTGCCACGCTGCCGGTATTTCTAAAACAAATAGTACTAGGCTTGGGACTAGGCTTTATTACCTTAATGCCTGTTTTTATTATTTTGTACTTACTGGGTGTCAATGTACTGGATGATACACAAATCTGGACGACAGGCTTTATTGTCAAAAACCTAATCATCAGCCTATTACTTGCATTACTAATTTCATTAATTGAAGAGCCCTTATTTAGAGGCCTGTTACTAATCAGCTTACAAAAGAAATTACCTGTCAGGTCTGCCATTATCATTAGCGCTAGTTATTATGCTGCTTTGCATTTTTTAAACAGCAACACTAACATCGCAGCCCAAGACCTTAAAATCTATAGTGGCTTTACATTACTCACTGAAGCCTTCACCAACTTATTAAACCCGGCTATTTTTTCAGCCTTTCTAGCTTTATTAATGGTTGGTATTTTTCTTGGTATACTCAGAACTCAAGTAAAAGCTAGCTTAGGATTGTGTATCGGCTGCCATACCTGCTGGGTCTGGCAAATAAAAATGAATAAGAAGTTATTTAATACCGACTTTAATTCAGAATATCACTACCTAGTCAGTAGTTATGATGGTGTGATCGGACCTCTAGTGACCGTGTGGCTGCTAATGGCAATAATCAGTTATTTTATAGTTAGGCACATTAAAAAAAGCATGATGCTAATGATCATTAACCGTTAAAGACTGAATTAAATTCAAGGTTCTTTGTGGTAGCTTTTCCTCGGAAGTTTCTTCTAAGTTTAAACGGGCATCTTCATGTACCGTAGTCATAAACTGTAACAATTGCATTTCAAAGTGCAATTTAATTTCAATATCATCTGCATCCCACATTTTATTCAACAACTGCTTGGCATGATGATGAATAGTAAAAGCAACAGCAACCGGCAAATGCACATAACTGAGCTGTATGGATTGTTTAAGCTGATCTAAAGAACTTAAATATTGCTTATAGTCCTTAATGTCTTGCTTACATTGAGTCTTAAGGATTATGAGCTCTGCCTCATTCTTAGTCTCTAACAACGAAATCTCATGAGCTAACAGTACACTTTTATTTTTTAATTCTATTTCCAACTCTTTTTCTGCCAAAGCACGCTCATGCTTTAACTTAAGCAATTGCTCCTGATTTGTCACTTGCCACCGCAAGTTTTCATCTTTCAGGCTATAAAAAAAACTGACCAGACTAAAAGCCCAGCGCTTTATCATCAACATTATCTAAGAGCCTGCATATAATCTTCGACCTACACGTTTGCAAAAGTTATTCATAGAACTCTCATGTCCTGCATCACTGCTATTATGTTAAGAGTAAGCACTATAAAACATGAGATGGAGTAGCTACAGCTATTATTTTGTCAATCAACTGAACTGCTTTCCTCCAAACACATAAAATACATAACTTTATGAGAGTTAGATAAAATGTACCTATGGCAAAAACAACAACTAAATAAAATCCTCAATCTTTCGCTGTAGCGTTAACAGCGCATCCATATCTTTAAGTGCTAGCCAACGCCTATGCTCTTGCTGTAATTGCATATACGTCGTCTTAGGCATCTGTCTTTTTATCCGTATTAAGTCCCGAGAGATCAGTTTAGATAGTGATTGGAACTGCTGCTCATCATTCACTCTTAATAATTGCTTTCTTTTTAGTTTAGTAAAGTAATTAACTTGTACTACTCTAAAATACAACAAGCGTACCAACCTATCTTGTTTAGCCTGAATAAACCATAAACGGCGCTGTAATCGCTGGCTAGCTGAAAAATAAGCTTTCCATGCCTGAATAATACGCTGACTTAGCATTAATAAGCCTGTAGTTACTAGTAACAGAAAAGCACTTAAGAGTGTCATTACACCCAATTGAGTGCAAATCTCAGGCAGACCAGGCAAACTCAAATTCAGTAACAAATCGGCTAACATTATCATAGCGAAAGCTACCAAGGTTAAAAAAAGCACGATTTTAATAATCATAAGCTATAGATTCTGCTAAATAATGCGCTTCATTGTACTCAACTTTTAGGTTCTGCTCCATTTCATTAGCATAACAGAACTCTAACTCAACCTAGGCTTGATTGATATTTAGGATAGTTTAATCAAAACTCAGCTTTAAATTACATATCACTTAATTCTATTATAAAATCAAATGTTACTAAAACGTTCAATTTGGTAGAATAGCCTTCGAATTTGGTGACATTACCTTTATTGAATTTTACTAAAACACATAATTAAATCCAATACAGTAGCTAGCTCACTGCAACAAACCATCTATCATGTTGATAGTATTACTGATTCGTCAGCGAAAAAGCACATACACTTAAGGACTTACCTTAAACCTATGTGCTTTTATATTAAGAAAATAACCGATCCATAACTAAGAGCTCTTGTTTTTAATGAATACTGTGAAATCTATACTAGTACTTTTGATGTCCATTTTCTTACTTTCAGCACCTAACACTAGTTATGCTGGCCATGCAGCAATCATGATTGATGCAGCCAATGGCAGTGTTTTACATGAAGAAAATGCGACTCATTCTTGGTATCCAGCGTCACTTACCAAAGTCATGACGCTTTACATGACCTTTGATGCCTTAAAAGCAGGCGACATTCATCTTAACGACATCTTAACAGCCTCCCAGCACGCGGCACGACAACCCCAAAGTAAACTTGGCCTAAGACAGGGTGAAAAACTAACGGTACAAGATGCTATTTTAGCCGTCATAACACGCTCTGCGAATGATGCTGCTGTAGTTTTATCCGAACATTTAGGCGGTACTGAAGAAAATTTTGCTATCAAAATGACCGCTAAGGGTCATTCCTTGGGCATGTATGATTCTCAT